>DOQE01000115.1 GCA_003512585.1 Bacillota bacterium
GAACCACCGAACCCGAAGGAGCTGATTTACAGTCAGCCGCGTTTGGCCACTTCGCTATTCACCCGTATCTATTTTTATTGACGCGTTCCTTAGAAGAACTGGTGGATGCTACAGGGTTCGAACCTGTGACCCCCGCCTTGTAAGGGCGATGCTCTCCCGCTGAGCTAAGCATCCGCGGGTATCCGCAAAACGCGCTTGACTAATATATCATTATAAAAGTAAGAAAGCAACGCTAATATTTTGCAAATTTTACCAAATGCCACACAGTATTTGTTTTTTTCTTATTTTTGTTAAAAAAAGCGGATTGTTTTCAACCCGCTATTTTTTAAAAACCAGGTTTTCCAAGCAAGTGGAACATGTTTTTCTTGTATATTTCAACCCCAGGCTGATTAAACGGATTGACATTATTTAAATAGGCCGACATTGCACACGCCCTCATAAAGAAGTAGAGAAGATGGCCTAATTCTTTACTATCCATTTTGCTCATATTGATGACAATGTTAGGAACTTTTCCAGTCTTGCTATGGGCAAGTAAGGTTCCTTCCATAGCTTTTTTAGAGACAAATTCAAGCGATTTGCCGTTTAGATAGTTTAGTCCATCTAAATTATCATCATCATTAGGAATTATTACTTCTTCTTTTGATTCTTCAATATTTAAGACTGTTTCAAATAAAACTTTTGAGCCTTCTTGTATAAATTGTCCTAGGGAGTGTAAATCAGTTGTAAAAGTGGCGGAATCTGGCAATAAGCCCGAGCTATCTTTTCCTTCGGATTCGCCATAGAGCTGTTTCCACCATTCGCCTAGTTGGACTAAATTTGGCTCATAGGTTACAAACATTTCAACCGGATATCCTTTTTCTTTATAAAGGTAATGTCTAGCCAAGGCATATTTATAGGCTTCGTTAATCGAATCGGTATCGTATTCGTCTTTTCCTTCTTTAGCTCCAAGCATAAATTCATCTATATCTATGCCGGCAACTGCCATTGGCAGTAGCCCTACAGCTGTAAAAACGCTATAACGGCCTCCGACATCATCAGGCAAGACAAATCTTTCGTAGCCATATTTTTTGCATAGTTCTAGTAAAGCGCCTTTTTTGGCATCCGTTGTTGCAAATATAGCTTTTGCTGCTTCTTCTTTGCCTATTTGTTTTTCAAGCTGTTCTCTTAACAAGCGGAAGGCAATTGAAGTTTCGGTTGTTGTTCCGGATTTAGAAATTACGTTGATGGCAAATTTTTTCCCTTCTAGCATTTTTAACACTTGATGTACGTATTTACTAGAAAAAGTTTGTCCCATGAAAATAATCGGGAAACTATTTTCCTTAAATAATCCGTTAATGGCTTCTATTGCTGCTCTTGCACCTAAATATGATCCGCCAATCCCAGCCACGACTAGGCAATCGTAGTTCTCTTTAATGTATTTGGCGTCTTTTTTTATTCTTTCAAATTCTTCTTTATTATAGGTATAAGGATAATTGGCCCAACCTAAATAATCATTTCCAGGCAAGGTTTTTTCATTAATTGCCTTATTTATTTGAGCAACTTTTTCTTTGTATTTATTTTCTTCTAGTTTGAATCCTAAATGTGATAAATCAACTTTGATCATTTTTTCTCTCCTAATTATTTAATTCTTCTTTTATCCATTCTGGTCTAGCTTGTTCTAAGGCGTTAAAGTCTATCTCGCTATCTTCTATTTTCTTATGGCGAAAAGTTAAATGACGTTCATTCGCGCTCATTTTTTTTAGGGAAACCCTGACATTCCCGTTTTCTTCATTGACGTCAATTATTTTGACGTTGTAGATACTTCCAATCGTTATAAAGGAGGTAAAGGAGCGAATAAAAGATGAAGACACTTCGCTTATGTGAAGTAAGCCGGTCCACCCTTCATCAAAAAGGAGGATTGCATAACTTGAATAAACGGCAACAACCGTTCCGACCGCACATTCACCTACTTTAGGGAGCTTGGTATTCATGGAAGTTCCTCTCCTTTCATTTTCTCAAATAATTGTAAATCTTTCGGATAATTTATTTTAATGTTTTTTTCATTTCCTTTAACAATGGCAACATCTTTTTTTAACTGTTTTACTAAACTAGCATCGTCTGTGATGCCTTCACTTTGCTTTTTATTTCCTTTTTTATGGGCTTTATAAATTAAAGAGAATAAAAATGTTTGGGGGGTTTGGGCAATATAAATTTCATTTCTATTTAAATATTTGTTGACTTCATATCCATTGGAAGAAACAAAAATGGAATTAGTTACTTTGATTGCAGTTACCACGGCTTTATTTATTCTTGCAGACTCAATATTTTCTTTTATCAATTGTTGGTTTAAATTCGGTCTGTCACCATCTTGGATCAACACAATCGAGTCATCACTCAACCCATATTCTTTTAAGTATTTTAAAGCAATATAACCAGATTCTTGTCTTGTTTTGCCTCCGCTAATTATGGCTTTGACTTTTTTGTTTCCATAAGTTAGAGCTATTTGCTTAGTTTTTTCTATCGTTTCTTTTTTTGCCACGATAAATATTTCATCAATTAATTCGCTTTTGCCTAATTCTTCTAAAGCAAATGACATCAGAGGTTTGCCTAAAGCTAGGGCAAATTGTTTTTCGCTTCCGAATCTAATTCCGGATCCACCCGTTAATAAAATAGCTACATTTGCTTTCTTTTTTATTTTCATAACGTTAATCGAAAACCGGATTTTGGTTTTCCCTTGATCTTAGTGATTCATTTATTGCTATGCCTTGAATGATAAGTTTCAATACTTTTTCAAGATCTTTTCCAGAGGAATAATCAGCAACACAAGAATAATTAACTCGCCCATTTTCATAAAGAGAAGCTACTCTATCTTCTTTTCCTTTTGGATAGACCGCTATGGATTTTCCTCCATTGTTTTTAACGATTATCATTGATGGTATATCAGTCATTCCATCACCAATATAAACAATATTGGAGTAAGGGATTCTTCTATCTGGTTTCTTTTCATTTACGCCAACATCGTCAGTCGCATCATAGACCCCTTTGGAAATACGAAAGAAGTATTGGGTTTTTTGAGTGTAATTGATGGCTAGCTTTGGCCAAATCGCGATTCCAGTTTCTTTATCAAAAACATATTCGCACCCATAAATTACTTTAAACTCAGAAGCAATTTGACAGCCTTCGACTATTTCTTTGTTTCCCGAAGAAACTAAATAATGCTCGACTTTGACGCCATGTTCCTTGCCATATTCATTAATTCTCTCAAACCAAGTTGTTACTCCAGGAAAAAACTTAATGGATTTGCCACATTCTTGTAAAAACGCCTTATCTAGTTTTATGCCTTTTTCTTCGGCAACTTCTTTCATAACATAAAGATAGGAAAGGATTTTTTCGCATCCAGTTTCAGCGGAAAACTTTCCTGTCCTTGCCCAAAATTCTTCCTTACTCATCCCCATGGCTGGAATAAATCCAAAATTTTGCATATCTGTAATGGCTAAAGTTGAATCGAAATCATATAAAATTGCGCAAATGGGCTTTTTATTCAATGATATTTCCTCCAATCAAGAATAATTATAAAGTAACTTTTGCCTATAGGCAATTAGGCCTAAAAAGCAAATAACATCATTGCTTGTCTATCCTTTTGCGATACAATATTTTTTGTTATGAAAACGTTTCAGGTCATTTTATTGGTATTAATGATTGTCGCGTTCTTATATGTATCCATTTTTCTTTATGTTTTTTCTCATGCGAACGATTTTAAAAGATCGATAAAAAGTAAAAGCGATTCTCTTTCCATTTTGCTTTTGGAAAAAGTAAATTCCTTGTCTAAAATCGATGCTTATTTTAAAAATAGTGGGATCGTATATTCGGAAAATCAAGATTTGATTATGAATGAGCTTTCCTCTATTTCTTTAGTTGATGTTGATTATAATGTACTCTTTCATTGCATTAATATAATAAAGAAAGCCGAATCTGCTTTATCTTTACTTTGTTTTGATCATCCGCTTATTGCAGAAAAGAAAGAATTTGGCTTAGAAAAAGTAAGATTAGAAGACCTAGATAGAAATTTTAGGGCAGGCATGGCTTTATATAATGCTGATGTTAACGCTTATAATTATTGGCTTTCGATTCCAGGCTATCGTTTGGTTTTAGCTATTCTTGGCTTTAAGAAAAAGAAAACTTTATCTTAAAAATTAAGCTCATAATCAACTATGCCGTCATAAAAATCTTTCTCATGGCTTACGATTATTACTGCGCCAGGAAATCTTTCTATGGCTTCAAATAAGGCGTCTTTGGCTTTTTGATCTAGATGATTTGTCGGCTCATCTAACATTAAAAAGTTAGATTTCTTTAATGTCATTATGGCAAATCTTGCTTTAGTTATTTCTCCGCCTGATAATTCTTTCATTTTACGCATGGCTAGTTCTTTCTTAACTCCAACAGCGCCTAAAGCGGAACGTATTTGAGTGTTATTTAGGTTTGGATAGACAGAGTGCACATATTCAAAAGGAGATAAGTTTAGATCAAGATTATCATCTTGGTCAAAATAGTTAATACTTGTTCCCTTTAGCCAATTGAAGGAACCGCCTAAACTAGGAATTTTGTTCATCAATGTTTTTAATAAAGTCGTTTTTCCGACCCCGTTTTGTCCTAATATCGCTATTTTTTCTCCTTTTAGCAAGGTAAAAGAAATTGGATCTAGCAATGGCTTTCCATAACCTATTTCTAATTCGTTAACTTCTAATGGTTTTTCTCCAACTTGACTAGAAAATGGGAAAGAAAAGAATACACGTCCTTCTTCTTTTCCTGGTGCGTTAATTATTTCTAGGTGTTCTAATCTGGCTCTATGGCTTTTTGCCGCTTTTGAAGAAGTGGCCCTGACAATATGTTTAGCAATGAAATCTTCTTCTTTTTTTATATATCTTTGTTGGGCTTCATAATTTTTCTCATATTGGATTTTATCTAATTCATGTTGCTTTTTATATTCTTCAAAACTTCCTTTATAGCGAGTTAGGTTTTTATTTTCTAGGCAAAAAACAACATCGGCAATTTGGCTTAAAAATGATTCGTCATGGCTTACTATTAAAAAGGCATTTTGATAGTTTTTTAGAAAAGAAGCCAGCCAACTTACTTGGTTTTGGTCAAGAAAGTTAGTAGGTTCATCCATTATTAAAACATCGTGTTCTTCTAAAAGCATTTTGGCTAAATAGGCTTTTTCTCTTTGCCCTGAAGATAATAGATGTAGTTCTTTATTCAAATCATAATCATTGAAGCCTAATCCGTTTGTTAATCTTCCTACTTTTTCTTGTAAGGAATAAAAACCCGAGTCATTTAACCTATCTGCAATTTTTTGGGCTTTTTCAAGCATTTTTTCATACCCTTCGGGGGCGCTAGAGGCTTGAAGATAGAGCTCTTCCATTTTCTTTTCTAAATCGAATTGTTCTTTATATACCCCATAAAGATAATCGCTTACCTTCATGTCTTGCTTGACTTTTAATTGTTGGTCTAGATATGAATAAGTAACTCCTCCTTCCCAACTGACTTTTCCTTCATCTGGTCTTAGCTCTCCTACGGCAATAGAAAGCAAAGTAGACTTGCCACACCCATTAACTCCTACTAAACAAGCGTGTTCCCCTCTATTCAGCTTCAAGTTTACGTTTGAGTACAATTCTTTATCGCTGTAATTGAATTTTATGTTGGATAGTTCTAATAAGGCCATAACAACTTAATTTTACCAAAAATAGACAATAAATTTTAGTTTAATAATTGTCTATTGAATTTATGTTTATATAATCTTGTGGGAGGATTATTTATGGCAAGTGAAAAAAGAAAGTGGAGCAGTGCTCATATAATGTTTTTAGTTGCTGGATTAGTTTTGTTGATAAGGTTTTTGGTTAATGGAGGCATTCCAAGTCCTAATGATCCTTTAAAATTTGTCGTTGGGATTTTTGAACTTATTTTAATAATAGGTTTTTATTTCTTCTTTTTCTTTGAAGGAACAAATTGTTCAGGTACTTTAAAAGCTTTTGCCCCGGCTTTGCTTTTGATTATTTTAGACGGGCAATATTCAATGAATTTTGGCAATGCAAAAGCCAATGAAATAATTACCGGTATCGCTAAAATGGCTTATCTATTGGTAGTGGTATGCGGCTTTGTTTTCTTATTTATTCATAACAAACTTGTTGGTGTTGTCTTTTCTTATTCTAGTTTGGTTTATGCTTTGTTTGTCTTAATTTCTTATGCTGTAATAGTCATCATGAACGCGGTAAATAAAACCACTTTCTCATGGCAAGAAATGTTTAATGCCATGTTACTATTTTTTGGATTTGGCTTGATATTTGCAGGCAGTTATTTGGCTACAAAAAACAAAGATTGGACACTTAGCAAATAATTAAAACATCAACATAAAAAACAAATAGGGTCATTGTTGACCCTATTTTTATACTATTAAATAAAAAATCCTCATTATTACCATTGCTAGGCAAATAATTGAGGAATTTAATCCAAGTTGGTGCGGGGGATGAGACTTGAACTCACACGGGTTGCCCCATACGCCCCTCAAACGTACGCGTCTACCATTCCGCCACTCCCGCAGCAAAAGAGATTATAGTGGCTATGTTTTTCTTTTGCAATTATTAGTTAAGCGAAGTTTGGAAAGAACAAACAAGCCATGGCAAAATATATTAAAAGAGTAGTAACATCCATGACTGTTGTTAAAAGGGGTTGGGCTAGCAAGGCAGGATCCTTTTTAATGGCGGCAGCGCCCATGCATAATAATGTCCCAATAATTTTAGAAACACTAATTGCGGCAAACATTGTCACGGCTACTAAGGCAGCAAAGGTAAATGCATGTATTGCAAATTCTCCTGCTAATTCCCCTTTAAAAGCCATACCGTTCCAAATTGTGTAGTTGCTAAAATCGTAATTTTTATTGCCCGGATCACCAACCATTCCTAAACTTACGATACCCGTGTATTCTTCTATTGAGATCCAGACAAAAGCAAATACGGCCACAAATAAAGCGATTAAAATAGAACTTCTAAATTCTTTCCAAACAACTTTCAATGTTTCTTTTGGCGAGAACTCTTTCATGGCTAAACTTCTAATCATCATTCCCGTGGTTTGACCTCCGGCATTTCCGCCCGTATCCATCAAAGTGGGGACGAATGAGATTAAAATTGGCAGGTGTGTAAATATATTTTGGGCTTCTAGCCTATTCAATACCATTGTTGTAAATGTGCCAAGTATCAATAAGGCAATTATCCAAGGAAAACATTTTTTGGCGTTTTCCCATATGCTCATATCCATGTATGGCTTTTGGGTTGGCTCCATGTTAGTCATACGTGCAAAGTCTTCGTTACTTTCTTCTGTCATGACATCGACTGCGTCATCGATGGTAATGACACCGACCAATCTTTGATCATCATTTAAGACAGCCAGGGCATTTAGGTCATAACGCCTAAACATTTGGCCTACCTCTTCTTGGTCGGTCCCGGTTGTTACCCAGACAACGTCTTGATTCATTATTTCTTTTAATATTTGGTCAGGTTTGGCAAATATTAAATCGTCTAAGTCAACGGTTCCGACAAAGTGTCTAGACGAGTTTCTTACAAAAATCGTATAGACGGTTTCGGCATCTTTGCCTATATCCCTTATTTTTTGAATAGTGTCTTCTACTTTGCTTGTATCTAAAAATTCTAGATACTCTGTTGTCATTATTGAACCCGCTGTATGGTCTTGGTAATTTAACAAGGTGTTAATATCTTTTCGCATGTCTTTATCGGCTGCCTTTAAGACTCTAGATGCCAAATTTGCCGGCATGTCTCCAACCGTATCGGCAACATCATCAGCTGATTGGGCATTAATAAGCGGTACTAGTTCCTTATCGGTCATGGCCTTGACTAGATTTTGCTTGCTCTCTTGAGAAAGATCATCGAAAAAATCGGCCGTATATTGAGAATTGACGTTTCTAAAAATATAAATCAAATCCGAAGGCTCTAATTCATCGGCGGCTTCGGCTATATCAATGTTAGGAATGTGAAGGAAAACATCTTGCAATCCAACTCGATTTTTAGAATCTATGAGACTTTTTAATTCTTCAGTAGTTATTTTTGGAACGTTTATTGTTCCGGATTCTTCTTTATTTGCATTTTCATCCATAATCAAGACTGCCTCCTTGCCTAGACAAGGATAACCCATTTATGAAAATAAGGTTAATAAAAAAAGACGTTTCTTAAGTTATTTAGTAATTTATTAAGTTATTTTTAAAAAACCTAATGTGTTCTTATGTTTGAAAAATGTTTTATAATCTAGTGGCTATTAAAGAAAGAAGTAATTTATGGAAAAACAAATCTTAGTCGAAACTAGCGCGCGTCATATTCATCTTGATCAAGAATCTTTTGATTACTTAATGGGTGCTAACGAAGGCGAACATGCTACTTTAAATGAAAGGAAGCCACTTTCTCAACCCGGACAATATGTTTCCGATGTTAGATTGAATCTAGTTGGACCAGTCAATCCAAAAACCGGCAAGCCAAGAATTATTAATAACGTCTCCATTCTTGGGCCATTAAGAAATTTGAACCAAGTCGAATTATCGGCAACTGATGCTAGAACTTTAGGCATTGCAGCTCCTATTAGGTTATCTGGAGATGTTAAAGGTAGTGCCCCAATTACCTTAGTGAATCCTTTAAATGGACGTGAATTGGCTTTAAAAGAAGGGACAATAATTGCAAAACGTCATATTCACATGACTCCAAAAGATGCCGAAGAATTCGGGGTAAAAGATGGTGAATCGGTTATGGTTTATGTAAAAACTAAGGAAAGAGAAACCATTTTTGGCGATACGGTTGTTAGGGTTTCGCCAAAGTTTTCCCTTGCTATGCATATTGACACCGATGAAAGCAATGCCGCTAATGCTGGCGGGGTTGTCTATGGCACGCTTGTTGCTTTTTCTTCTTGCGATTGCAATGAAGAAGAATGCTGCTGCAAGGAAGAAGAACATCATTGTTGCTGCGGTAAATAATAATGGCTACCCATACATTTAAGCCAAGCAATGTTTGTTCTAGGGAATTTAATTTTGATATAGAAGATGGCTTAATTAGTTCCTTTTCCTCTATTGGAGGATGTAACGGAAATCTTCAAGGCATTGCCTCTTTATTAAAGGGAATGAAGGTAGAAGATGCCATAAATAAATTAGAAGGCATTAAATGCAGAGGCTCTAGAAATGGTGAGACTTCTTGTCCTGATCAAATTGCTAGAGCATTAAAGGCCTATTTAAATAAACAAATTTAAAAAAAGTCCAATGTTGGAAATTCCCAATAATTGGGCTTTTTTTATTTAGATATCTTGGAAAAGGTGCAATTAATAGCCTTTCAATATACCTAAAAAGGTGCAATTAATAGCATTTAAAAGTAGCAAAAAGGTGCAATTAATATTAAAATAGACTTGGGTTAGTTGCTATGGAAAGAAAATATTTATCAAAGCTTGTCGAATGGTTAAACGATCCTTTTAGAAAACCTTTGATGGTTTGGGGTGCACGTCAAGTAGGGAAATCCTATTTAATCAAAGATTTGTTCGCAGAAAGATATTTTAAGAATAGATATGTCTATATTGATTGCAGAACCGAGCAAGGGTTTGTTTCTTTTTGCGAAAAGCACATCAATGTTGAAGAAGTCTTAAATTATATTTCATTAGATAAGGGAACAATCATTGACAAGAATACTTTGCTAATTTTCGATGAAGCCCAAGAATGTCTTCCCGTTGTTACTTTAATGAAATATTTTTGTCAGGAGCATCGTGACATTCCTGTTATTGTAACTGGGTCTATGGTGAGAATAAAAATTAAAAGGGAAAACGTCAAAAGGGGGTCTGGTGAAAAAAATCAATTTTTATTCCCTATTGGAAATATTAACCAACTTACGATTTATCCAATGAATTTTGGTGAGTTTCTTTTTAATAAAAACAAATTATTATACGACTTAATTATAGATTCTTTTAATAGTAAAATGGCGTTAGAAGATTCCGCCCATAGAAAAGCTTTGGATATTTTTTATGATTATTTACTTGTTGGCGGCATGCCTGAAGCCGTTGATGTATATTTAAAAACTGGTTCATTTCAAAAATCAAGGGAAATACTGGTAGATTTGTATGATAATTATTTAGCCGATATGCAACTTTATCAGGCTAGTCCAGAATCGATAGCGAGGGCAAAAAAAATTTTTGAAAATATTTATACTCAGCTTAATAAAGAATCAAAAAATTTTAAGACAACGCTAATTGGCAAAAAATTAAAAGGGAGAGATGTTAGAAGTCCAATCGATTGGCTTTCCTTAGCTTTTTTGCTTTATAAATCTTCACTTGTTAAAGAACAAGTAACAGTGCCTTTGACCGATTCTGACGAATCAATTTTTAGACTTTATTTATCAGATATAGGGATGTTTTCGTATCAAAGTGGAATAAATGCGACAACTTTTATTTCTGAAGAAGGTAGAAATTCACTTTCTGGAATATTTTTTGAAAATTATGTTGCATCTGAAATAGTGGAATCCGGGTCTAAATTATTTTATTGGAAAGGA
>DOQE01000126.1 GCA_003512585.1 Bacillota bacterium
CGATTAAAGTAGAGAAATAGCTAATGACATTATCTTTTTGCTGATATAAGGTTCTATTTATTAACTTTTGATAATCTATGTCGACCCCTTTTTCTTTAATTAGTTCTAGGCACTTAGCCAAAGATAAATAATTAATCTCATTTAGTTTTATGGATAAGGAAATAGAATTTACCAAATTAATAAAACTCTCTCTTGCTTTATTTAATAAGGGCAATATCTTTTCTACTTCCAGAAACATTTCATCTCTAAAAGATAAAGAATATTGCTTGCTTTTAAAGAAAATAAAAGGGGAGGCGAAATATCCTCCTAAAGGCAAGGCATATAGCTTAATCCTATCAATGGAGTCTAGACATTTATTATATTTATCTTCGTTCATTTCTTTTGCATATTCTTTGCTTACATATGTAAAAGATTTATAACGTTGATAAGACAAATAATTAAGAATAGCTACATAAGGAGAAACAAAGAACCCTTTTTTATCATGTAATCTAGATAAAACATCATTTAATTCATTACGTAATTTTAATAAGGAGGAAGCTTCCTCTTCTTTATTTTCCGGGTACGCGGTCTTGCCAATTCCTAAGCTAGCTCCTAATTGGGACAAAACTTCTTTTTTATTGGCTTTAGCTGAATGAATTTGTAAGCAAAATTGTCCTAAATTAAGGTCATCCAAACGTTTCTTGACTACTTGAAGGGCCACTTCTTTTTCGGCCACGAAAAGGATTTTTTTATTTTCCCTTAAGGCATTGACAATAATATTGGCTATGGTTTGGCTTTTTCCGGTTCCAGGAGGACCATCTAAGACGAAAGATTGGCCTTCATCCGAACATTTTATGGCTAATAATTGGCTAGAATCATAACTTAAAGGAAGAGCTAGATCGTTAGGCTTAATTAGATCATCAAGTCTAGAAATTGATATATTCCCGCCTTTATCTTTCCATAGTTTCTTCCCTTGGACAAATGATTTAACTACTTCGTTTTTTAAAAATATATCTTGATACCTTTTCATATCGCTCCACATGACAAAGTGAGCGAAAGAAAATAACGATAAAGAAGATATATTCTCATCTAATGTCCAATTTTGCTTTGATGATATTTTTTGCCTAAAGGTATTAAATATTTTCCTTAAGTCAATGGAATTAGATTCGAAAATGCCATCAAATTCAGCAAAATCCAAATCAAAATTTTGTTTGAAATATTCTAATAAAGTCGTATTGAATTGAATGCCATCCAAATCAAGTTCTAAAGAATAATAAGGACCGCTTTTTCTTTTTGGCAAAGAAGCAGGAATTAAAATAAGAGGAGAGGTAATGCCATATTTACCATTTTTACTACTTACTTCATTGTCAAACCAATTAACTACTCCTAAAGTCAAAAACAAAGGATTGCAGCCAGATTCTTCAATTTGGGTATAAGCTTTTCTAGATATATTTTTAATTGCATCCTCGCTTTTAATGTTTTTAGAGAATACTTGGATAAATTTCTTATTTAAACTAGTCGCAAAGCTAGTTAAATAAGCATTATCAAAAGCATAATAAATAAATCTTTTATCCTTTATTAATTCACCATTTTCAGTTGGGAATAAGTTCCATTTGCCATCATTTTTAATTAAATCAAAAAATGAATAACAGTCATGGATGCCTAGTTGCAAAGAAGAGGCCCCGATTTTAAAGTTAATTAAGTTATTCCCTAAATTTAGATCAAGAAGGTTATCTTCCCAAACATCGAATTTGCTTTTATGCCCAGTTCCTTTTTCTAGTATTCCTGCCTTAGAAGAAACTTTATTTAAATCATAATTAGACGAAACATTGACTTCGAAATCTATTGTTGTTTTCCCATTTATTTCATGGGGGGTGGGCAAAGGCAATATGCCATCGTTTCTAGAAGAGGCTACATCGATAAAGAAATGAAATTGCTCTGTGTTCAATATAGTTTTGGCATTTATTTGGCTAGATGGAAAATTAGTCAAAGAAGAAGCAGCTAAATCAACTGGATTAACTAAAGCAATACGTGTATTGGTTTCGCTAGAATCATTAGACAATAAAGATAAGTTATCATTTAATCCGGTTTGATACATATTATCTTCAAGCCATATCCCTAAAAAGGCATGGCCTTCTACTACGATTAAAATAGGATTTAGTCCTATATTTTCTAAGCAAGAGGCAAATAGCAAGGTAAAGTCAATACAAGTCGCACATTTTTCCAATAATGAAGTCCTAGGAAGCCTTAATCTTTGAAATGTCTTTTCAAAAGATGCAGGCGGATTGCTATATCTAATTCCTTCTTTTTGGAGGGCTAGATAGATTGAATCTATTTGTTCCATGACCATATCTGGATCATGAGATTGATAACCGTCAAAAGAAGAATCGTCATATTTTTCTTCTTTTATCTTGCTAGCTTTGTTTACCACTTCTTTTACTAAATCATCATTAGGGGTAACAAAAGAAGATAAAACTTCATAAGAAAAGTTTGTAGAAGCCATTTCTTCAATAGGAAGTATTTTTATATTAGTAGAGGCGATAGAAAGAATTTCATTGTCTTTCGATAATATCTCTACCTTTAATACACCTGGGATAGATTCGCTTATTTCATAAAGAAATTTAGGATCAATTTGAATGGAAAAAGAATTAATTTCAGTAACTTTATTTTTTTCTAAGCAAGTTAAAGGAACATCATCTATTTTAATAACATCAGGAATAAAAGAAATCTTGATAATTGCTCCATATATATCTTCATTAGTATTGTTTGTTATTAATATTTTCTTAAGGAAAGAAAAGGAATTTTGCTTATTTGAACTAGATAGTATTTTATTAGTTATTTCAGCTTTGTAGTTAGCGTAATTTATAGACGGGGCGGAGTCTATTTTTATTAGCAAGTTATTATCAATCATGATGACACGTCCTCAATAGAATTATTTTAAAACAAGATCAAGGGTATCAGCTAATAAATTATAAAGAATAAAGAAAAAATAATAAAAATCAACTTATAGAAACTTAATTGTTTGCTAAATAAAAAAGTCATTTCCAAAAAATAGTCCATTAAAAAGTCATTTCCAAAAAAATATATAATAGTTATCTCCAATTTCTTCGGGTCGATCAATAGCCAGAAAGGAGATAACGATATGAAAAAATACGATCGACTGCCCGAGGATCTTCTGATAAAAATCCAATCGCTCATTTCACAGTGCAAGACCGCCAGCGAACTGGCAAAGGAAATTAACTTTGGCGTATTCGGCGTTATCAAGCACATCAAAGCTAAGCGAATACTCAAACCATCGGTCGGCGTCAACAAATGCGGCAATAAAATCTATTGCTGCCACAAGCAGGACGTTTGCTGCAAGTGCTTTTACAAGAAATCGGATCTAAGGAAACGCGAATGCAGGTCGTGCAAAAGGAATTGCAACCAGGTTTGCAAGGATTTCACCGAGATCCCCCAGTGCCCAAGGCTCAAGAAATACCCCTACGTCTGCAATTGCTGCCCCGATTTCAGCAAGTGCCGCCAAAACAAGTATCTGTACGAGGCCGCCGAGATCTGGAAGGCAATTAAAGGCACAAGGTCAAGCTCTAGAGCCGGGGTCAGGAGAGGCGATGATAAAGGCAACATAATTTTTAACAATTGGGGGTGCGGTCAAAAACTTGGACAATCATAGAAAGGATGGGTTATGTACAAACTGAAGCAAATTGAAGAGGCATTAGAACTGCTGAATCGCTACAATGGCGCCATGGAGGCAATCAATGGCTGGACAAAGGAGGAAATGTTCGCCGACTTC
>DOQE01000088.1:0-1324 GCA_003512585.1 Bacillota bacterium
TGGAAGAGAAAGATGCGGTTTAGGGACGAAAGGGCGGCAGAGATGAACTTCAAGCTATCTAACTTCCCTATAGGAAAACGTTTGTAGATTTCGACTATGACTACTAGCCTTTATTACTTATTTTTCTTAAAACCTTTTTCGTAATTAAAAGAGGCGAAAACATCCTTTTGAGTTGAAATGAAAGAAAAGCGATCATCCTTTTCCGTTTAAATTGTTTTATTTTTTTCCTTAATCGCCTTAGGCCTGTTTAGCTCTTTTAGGTTTTATACAAGTTAGAAGGTCTATTCATTGGCATTGAAATGACTTCCAAATCCTTTTGCCTAACTTGGGAAAATCGGATTGGATGATTTTTATATGAAACTTATTTAAAAGAGAGACTATGCAACGATTACAACGTTTCTTTTTTAAATCTAAATGAAATTTGATTAGATCGTTCTCTTCCTTTTTTTATATTTTTAGTTTTTTAAAGAGAAATAAAGAAAAAGTGATTCACGTTACGGTTCCTTTTGTTACGTAGATAATAACAAAAAACAATTTTTATATGGTAAATTATTCTTGTTAAAGGAGACATATATGAAAGAAAAGGCTCGAATCCCTTTGCTAGTTAGCCATATCATTGGAATTATTCTTTTGCTGATTTTAATGGGTATTATATTCATTGCTTTTGTCGTTGGCGGTATTTTCGCTGGCGCAATAGCAGGAATTGGAGAAGCCAGTCAAGGAGAGGAAACCCTAGGGAAAATAATTTTAGTTGGTTATATTATTGACTTGTTTTTAGCCTTAGTTGTCGTTTTAGACGTTATCAATTTAATAGTTGGCTTTCGTAAAAATTCTACTGGAAAAATTCCTAGTATCTTTATGATTATAAATATGTGCTTAACAAGTCTATTATGCATTGGGGTCGCTTCTATTTTTGCTAGAAGTGCCATTATCGATATAGCATCTAGTAATTCAAATGTATCTTCAAGCATCCTAACGTTAGTTATTGTTTTAATTATTCTATTGTTTTATTTAAGTATTTATATCCTAACAATTGTTTTGATTTATATCCCTAGAATTAAAAATAGTAAAAAAGAATTATCATAAATAGATTGACGCTTTGCTTTTAAAATAATCATGCATAAAAAAAGAGATGGAATTTTTACCATCTCTTTATTTAAATAATATTTATTCTTCAAAATTATCTTTTGTTTCGTCTTCTTTAATCTGTTTAGAAGAATCTAATTCTAGTTCAAGTTGAACAGGTTCATCTTCATCTTCTTCAGTGGGTTCTTCTTTTATTAAAGAAATGAAAGGACGGGCTTCGATGACGTTATTGACCTTA
>DOQE01000088.1:1385-9278 GCA_003512585.1 Bacillota bacterium
TTTGCAATAATCTTTCCTCTTTCTGTAGGGGTGGCAATTATTGGCTGAATCCCTAATTGCTTAAAGTACTTCATTATTCCCTCAATATGGCCAGCATCCATGTTATTGAAGGCCTCATCTAACATAATGACGCAACCATGGCTTCTTCTATCGGGAGAAGAACGGATGATTTGGTCAAATGATGCGGCTATTATGACATAGAATGGGGTTTGGGTTTCTCCACCAGACTTTTCATGGCTTATCTTAGAGAATAAGGAACGTCCGTTTTTATTGGTTATTTCGATATCATAATTCATGAAACGACGATAATCACAGAATTTGGATATTTCTTGCAAACTCTTTTCATCGGTCTTATCGGAAGTGAGCTTTTTGAATAAGTCATTCATCATGGCTTGGTTACGATCGGAAAGATTTTCGTTAAACAAGTCATTTTGGGTAAACATTTCGCTGCTTTTGAAGATGTCGTAATAATCGCCGAATAGCTTGTCTTTGCTCTTTGTTACGATAAATCTATATGTATCTTTATCGGTTCCAAAGGGCTTGGTAGCTAGAAGCTTATTCAATTGACGGATATGCTCTTCCTCGTTTTCGATGTTTGCCCTTATGGCATCTAGATAGTTATTGGCAAATGTATTGGTTGCTTCTTCTTTGGCTCTTTCTAGCTTGCCTTTATCTTCAATTAAGGCGCGGCTTAGCAAGATGTTAGATTCCTTATAGAATTCTTGCAATGAATCAATCGAGGCAATGGCATCGAAATCAAATGTAGTGATGTAATTTTGCATTAAGCTAATCAAACGAGAACGCTTGGATTGGATTTCATCGCCATTTTGTTTTGCCCTAGCCTTGATTTCGGAAAGGCTTAGCTTGTTATTCTTTTCGAATTCGTCGAACCTGTCTTTTAAAGAAGGCGAGGTAACGAATTGCTCGAATTCATCAGTTGCATCCTTTGATCTATTTTGCATTTCATCAATTGATTTGGCTAAATATTCATTCGTGGCCTCTAACCTAGATTTTTTAGCTAATGTTTCATCACGCTTTTTAAGGATGGCTTCTTTTTCTTTTTCCAATTCTTTTGGCCTATCGCTTAAGGAGCCAAGATTGAGTTCTATTTCTTTTTGCTTGGCTCTTAAGGATTCGACATAGTTATGGGTGTCGTTATACTTTTTCCACCAGTTTTGTTCGTTTAAAAGAAGTTGGATTTGGGACCTATCGCAGCCGTTTTTCCTTAAGGAGTCCAATCTAGATTTTTCATCTAATAAATTCCTATATTCTTCTTCTTTCTTTAAAATCTCTAAATTGACGGATTCAAGCTGCATGTGGCTGGCATTGCAACCAATATAAGGTGTTTCGTATACTTTTTGCTTGGTTTGTCTAGCGGCTTTGCTTTTATAGACCATGACTGTCCTAGTGATGGAGGCTTCATAGTTTTTAAGCTCATTCTCGCTATCGACGCAAATGATGTTGCCCATTATATAGGTCGCATATTTTCTTGCATCTTCATTTAAGGCTTTTACTTTTAAGGCTAGTGAATTTTCGTTTGGCTCAATGTCTTTTAGCTTTTCGGTATTGACTAGGCCAACCCCATATATTTGGAGCCTATTTTTATTGGCTTCATATAAACGTAACGCGTCATCGAAATATTCTTCTGGAACAAATAAATCGAATCTTCTCGTATTTAAATAGCCTTCAACGGCGTTTCTCCAGCTTTCTTCGCCATTTTCCATTTCAAGTAGTTCGCAAAACGGGATGGCTCTGATGCTTTTGTTATAAAGCTTTTGAAGCCCGGTTTCGATAACTTCGATTAAATTGGTCACGTTTGGATCGTAACTAGAAACGCCTTTGCTTAGACGATTCTTTTTATTTATCAATTCTCTTTCTTCGCTGACTATTTGATTTAGCTTAATGTCGTTTTGAACTATCTTTTCACTTAATTCGTTTCTAGACGAGAGAATGGCATCATAATACTTTTTTCCTTCGTCAAGGAAGCCATCTAAATCAGTGGTGGAGGCATATTTTCCGATTTTTGTCTTTATGTTTAGACTATTGGCAATCAAGACTTCGCTTTGGAGAATCTGATTCCATCTTTTTCCTTTGGCTAGGAATTCGTTTTCAAGCGAGATGTTTTCCTTTATTGTTTCGCCAATCTTTTTATATTCGCCCATAGGCCCTTCGCTAGATAAAATTGAAAGGCTTTGGTCGACTTTTCTAGCTTGATTGGCTAAATCAGTCGCTTCTTCTTCGCATTCGAGGATGAGTTTTTTATTCTTTTCTATGGACGATTTTATTTTATTGACTTCATCGCTAACCCCATCCATTTCATGCTTTAATTGATAGGCTTTTAGCAATTCGTTTTCATCTTCTAGTTGATAATAAATATCGCCTAATTTCGTAATATCTTTTAAGGCGGCTTCCTTTTCTATGTCCTCTTCGACTCTTTTTTGAAGTTCGTTATAGACAAGGATGTTCTTTTTCATGTTTGTCAAATCAACTGGCTTATCCGGCATTAGGAATTGATAAACAAATTGATTGACGTCTTTGATTGGGCGGAAGGCAATGGCCTTTGGAAGAAGCTCGTAATAACGTTTCCTTTCAACAGAAAGCAAACTATACATCTTCATTCTGATGTCATCTCTTCTTCCTTCCATCTCATGAAGTTTGTCGCCATGCTTTTCCTTCATTAAACGGAAACCTAGGGTTTGTAGGCCTTTTTCGGTTTTGGTAGTAAAAAGTTCATCGCTAATTTGCTCATTTTCCATGTAGTAAAAGGAACGGTCTACCTTTCCTTTTTCTTCTTGGATTTCTAAAACAACGCCGATGAGGAAATAATTTTTACTATATTCGTCATACCATTCGGTGCAAATGTGAGAAATGACATTTGGCTGGCTTCTTAAATTCTCTTTCCCTTCAATACCGATTTTAGCCCTCATATAAGTTTCTACTGTACGAGTGGCTTTTTCATTGGCGGCACTATTGAAATATTTTTCTTCTCCACCGGTTAATAAAAACATCATGGAGTCAAGAAGGGTAGATTTTCCTGAGCCGTTCTCACCAAAAATTAAGGTTGAACCTTTTATATCTATGGTTTGGTTATAAAAACCATGCCAGTTGATTAGCTTAATCTTCGTTAGACTTTTCTTCATCTAAGTTGCCTCCGTTATTTGTATCTACTTTTGTATTTAATGATGCTATTTTACTTACTAGTTCTTCTAAGCCGCTTGATGGAATAAGGACATGGATGCTTGGCAATATTTGAATTTGGGTTGAACTAGAAAGCACGTTCCCTTTAAAATCAATCAACTTATGCGTCTTTAATTTCCTTAATGTTGGCAAATAGAAAGAAGGGCGTTTGGCATAATCTAGTAGCCCTGCAACTTTTAATTGTTCGACGACTTGCTCTAATGTAATTATTACTTTGTCATCGCTAGTAACTTGCTTTTTTGCCTCTATTTCCAATAGGCGTAAAACAAACAAAACGGCAGTATCCAATTTGTTCAAACGTACGCGGTTACGGTTTTCCATTGTCTTTATATAGGCCAATCCATTTGCATAGTCTAAAACAAATTCGTAATCGATTAAGGCTAAAAAGTGGCTTACCATTGTTTGATATTCAGCCAAAAAGAAGTAGTCGTCATAATCTTCTTCTTTGTCTTTTACTAAGAAGGTCTCGCCTAAAAGTCTATTTATGGCTTTTGAAAAGCTGTTTTTGTTTCCTTCGGTAAAAGCATAGTATTCCGAAGAGAAGCCATCTAATTCGTTGTTTCTATCAATCATTGTTTTTCCTCTTTCTGTTTTATATCAAAGGATTTTGTTTTATATCCAAAAGTTTCGTAATAATCGTCATGGAAGTCTATTTGGTAAGACATAGTCTCATAAGAGCTATAGGCTTCCGACATCATTAATAAGACCAATTTGTCCCACGAATCTATTTCGATGTTCTTTGAATTCTTGCTCTTCTTGCCATGTAATTCTTCAAGGACAAATTCGTTAACTCTTTCCCTGGAGAAATTGTCTTTAGAGAATAGACTGGCCATGGCTTGATCAAAATCCTCTTTTTGGATAGGTGGTTCTTCTTGGATACAAGAGTCCATCTTTTCTTTGCTGCTTACCCTTTCATAAAGGGAATCCATGTCGACTTGTCTTGAGGTATATAGAGGAAGCAACTCGTCATATTCATTTTCGTCATTGCTATCTTTTATGCTTTTTAAAGCTTCTTTCAATAAGCCCGTAACATCTTTTCTATTATTCATCAAGAATTCGAATTTGGCTTGGGCCGAAGTATGGAATTTTGTATTTTTCTCATCTATTAAGGCAACTAGAGAATCAACCGACTCGAACCTTTTGATACATTCTTCTAATTCTTCGGCATATTTGTCTCTGGTTTGGTTTATTTCCTCGCTTGTAGGGTTGATAATCCAGCTGACCTCTAAGACGTTTCTTGTTATTTCCTCGATGTGGTTATATCTTAAATCGTTAAGGTAATCTAATATTTTGGCAGTATATTTGCTGGGGTTGTCCCTTGTTTTTAAATTATAAAAAACCTTAAGCAAGACCTGGTTGCGATATTTGTCGACTAAAATATCCAAAACCTGTTTTGGGGAAAGCGTTTCATCGTTTATTAATTTTTCGGTGAAACGTTTTATTTTAGGCGGCAACCCTTGCAAGCCATGGAATAACGACAATGTTTGACTATAAACTTGTTCGATTATTCCTTTTGATTGATGGAAATCAAAATTCTCCAATGCTTTTTCAATCAAGTAGAAATAGCCAGTGAATTCTAGAGGTTTCTTTTCCCTTTCTACTATGTTATTGAATGTTTCCATTAAAGAAATGGCATCGCTAGTCAAAGATAAAGTGGTGGTAAAGCCTTCCGTTGTATCTTCTTCTAGCCAACCCGTTCTTTTGAATTTGGCAATTTTGGTCGTAGCCATATAACGATGGTCTTTGTTTTGTTTGTCAAAGTCCTCATCTTCGTCGAAATCCTCAAATAAATGAGTATCGATGTAGGCTTCCAAATCATCGGTTAAGTCTTCTTTGGCGATACTTTGAGCATTACGTTTCGTCATGAAAACGGTATATATAAAATAAAGAAGCTCGTAATTTGTCCTTTTGTCTGCCCGTGCAAAAACGGAAAACATCTGGTTATTAACAACATCAAATAAATTATCCAAATTGTCTCCCTCCTATTTAAAATAAACGTAAAGAAAGCATTTACCTTATTGCTTTTATGTTAAGAGTTCTTGCTAAACTCATCATGGTATTTGCCTTTTTTCCAATTCTTAAAACAATAAGTATTAAGCTCATTTATTCTAGCAAAGAATACATGTCTATTTCTATGGTTTTCAACAAAATTTTTACTAAGATTTTTTTACTAAATTATCCTAGTCTATGCAAATGTAAAAACTGTTATTATATTGCATATGGAAAAATGCATTCTTGAATATAAGACCCCGTTTGGATTCGATGATTTATATATATCTAGCGAAGATGGATTCGTCACGGGGATTTGGTTTAAGAACCCAAAAGAGGATAAAAGGAATTTAGACGGGTTTGTTGCTAGGGAAAATCCTATTTTGCTAAAGGCTAAAAAATGGCTTGATTGCTATTTTTCTAGAAAGGATCCTGGTTTTATTTTCGAATATAAAATCTCTAACCTAACCCTTTTTAGGGAAATTGTTTTAGAGGAAGTAGGCAAGATACCTTTTGGGCAAGTAGCTACTTATAAAGAAATAGCAACGAAAGTAAAAATAAAATTAGGAAAAGAAAAAATGTCTTCCCAAGCCGTCGGCGGAGCGGTTGGCTTTAATCCCATTTGCATTTTTATACCTTGCCATAGAGTTATTGGGCAAAACGCTAAAATGGTAGGTTATGGAGGAGGGATTAACAATAAAATTGCCTTGTTGAAATTCGAATCAAGTAAATAAAATAAAAATATGGAACTAAGTATTGTTTTCAATTCTAGCTATAAGGGAAAAATAAAGGATAAGTTAAGTGTTAAGCTTTCTACTCTTTTTTTATTTCTTTTTCTTGGATTTATCTTTGTTTTTGTTGGCTTTTATTTATATTTTGTCGAAATAAATAGAATCATTACTAGGCTTGACCGTTTTTATGGCTTTTGTCTTATCTTTTTAGGCTTGATTTTAATTTTAATTTCTCCGTTTTCTATAATCTTTAAGCATATGAATAAAGACTTAAAAGGAGATATCTCCATTTTTTTATATCAAGAAGCGACTTCAAATAAGTGGATGTATAGAATATCTGCCATAAAGAAAAATACTCCTTTTTTAGAAATAGGAGAAATAAATACTATCGTTATTAAAAAGAATCTTGCCATTATAAAAAGTATTCGAGGGGAAGAATATATTATTACTTTAAAAGAGTTAAACATGAGTCAAAAAGAGACTTTATTTAGCATAGAAAAGGAAGTCAAGCAGGAAAGAATAAGGCATACTAGTAAATAGAATAGGATAAATAGGTATGGATTTTAGTTACGTTGGAGACATTTCTTCTATATATGGAGTTAGAAAATATAGTCTTTTAGAAGGAAAGGCTAAAGGCATGGAGTTTTTTCATGTCAAGAATGGGCTTGGCCTAGAAATGGATATAAGCCTAGATAGGAACGCGGATATATCTTCTTTGTCCTACAAGGGGGTAAATTTAAGTTTTTCTTCTTGTTGTGGCAACGTTTCGCCTTTTTATTTCAATAAAAACAAAGACGAATTTTTAAAATCCTTCAATGCCGGGTTTTTAACCACTTGCGGCCTAACCTATTTTGGCTCGCCTTGCATGGACAATAACGAAGAACTTGGTTTACACGGTACGATTGCTAATACTCCAGTTTCTTCCTCTAGCTACGAATATAACGATAAGGGAATACTAGTTAAAACAATTACAAGGGATGAAAACATTTTTTCGCATAAACTAGTTTTGAATAGAAGCATATCTATCTCAAACTCCGACAATGTTTTTTATCTTAATGATTTAGTTAGCAATAATGGCGATCAAATAACACCTTTGATGGTTCTTTACCATATGAACATTGGCTATCCTTTGCTTGATGAAAATGCTTTGCTCTATATAAATTATGAGTCCATAAAGCCTAGAAACGAGCATTCTAAACTAAATATTTCAAGTTTTGATAAAATGTCAAAACCCATAAAGAACTTTCAAGAGATGTGTTATTACTTCTTAATGAAAGAGAATCCTTTTGCTCTCGTTTTTAATCCTAAGCTCAACATAGGGCTGCTTATTTCTTATGATAAAACTAACCTAGATAGTTTCGTTGAATGGAAAATGATGGGGTATCGCGATTATGCTCTTGGGCTTGAGCCGGGCAATGCCTATCCAGAAGGCAGGAATGAAGCCAGAAAGAATAAGTCGCTAAAATTTATAAAGCCTAACGAAACCAAATCGTTTTCTTTAAGGGTTAGAATATTTCAGGGGCATGAAGAATTCTTAAAGATCAAAGAAGGTGAGCTAGGCTTTTAAACAATTGTTGATTATTTTGCCTTTGTTTCTATCATTATATTGGTAATAGGGATTAGAAAACATGAATTTTAAATTTGATGAAAATGGCCTTAGGGTAGATATAAAAACGCCCATTATAGATGTTGAAAAGGAAAAAAAGAAAAGATTGCAAGATAGAATTGCCACAATTATCGATTCTTCTTCTTTTGCCTTGTTTCTTTTGACTTATGTCATTTTAAGCTTGGCTTTGCAACAAATTAGTTTTCCATCCCATTATGCATCTTGGGTTGTTTTTGTCCCTGTTATTGTCGCCGGTACAATACCTGGAAATATTTATAGATCAATCGTAAAAAAGGATTTTAATTTATTTCCTATTTGGGGGGTTGCCTTGCTTGCTTATTTAATATGTGGAACTTTTTTCAATTTATA
>DOQE01000004.1:0-978 GCA_003512585.1 Bacillota bacterium
ATGTGCTTTTGCTTATTTCCTTATCGGAAAAGCCCTTGTCTTTTATTGCTAAAAAAAGTGTTAAAAAGATTCCTTTTGTAGGGAGAGCCTTAACTTTAATAGATGGGCTGTTTTTGGATAGAAGTGATGTCAAACAAGCCGTAAAAGTATTTCTTTTGGCAGAAAAAAGAATGAAGGAAAACGATATTTCCTATTGTATTTATCCTGAAGGTACTAGAAATAAATATCCTCTTAATAGCAAGGTTGGCGAATTTCATCCAGGTTCTTTGAAAGTAGCCTATAAAAACAAGGCCGATATCTTGCCTTATGCAGAATTTGGCACCCAAACCCTTTTATCTAATTCAAACGAAAGATCCAATTATGTGGCAATGAAGTTTTTTAAGCCTATTTCTTTTGATGATTATGGGACTAATCCAACTCCGATGGAAGCCACTTTTATTCATCAGCTTATTTCTAACGAAGTTGAACTAATGAAAGATGACTACGTTAAATATTATGTTGCTAGGAAGAATAAAAAACGTCCCAAGAATAAATTTTCGCCAGTAAAGAGTAAATAAATGAGAGAAGCAAAGGAAAGAAAGTCATCGTTATTTAAAACGAATTGCACTGCTTTAGTACTTGGTCCTTTAGCAATTTTTCTTGGTTTGATTTTTTCGACTAAAAATTATGTTTCTTCTTTAGACAATAACCCCATTTGGCCTTACTTATCTATTTGTTTGCCTTATGGTTTGGCCTATTTTTTAATCGCTTTATTGGGTATGGTGTTTTTTTCTTTCCAGGATAAAAGTTGGGCCAAAAAGGCTTTATTTATAATTGGCCTATTTGCTTCTATTTTAATTTGTTTAGGCTCAGTTACTTTTTTTATTCTATTAAAGGATATTTCTTTAGGGATTTGTTCCATTGGCATCGGAGCCTGCTTATTTGTTTTATCGTTTTTAAATTATTGCGATAAATAATTTTAATAGTTTCTTCTTAACC
>DOQE01000004.1:1022-1177 GCA_003512585.1 Bacillota bacterium
TTTAGCAATCTTGGAACTAATTTTTATAAAACCTAGATTTATATTTTCATAGGATACTGTATGATAACCATCGCTTTCATTTAAGGTAAATGTTTCTCCTAAAAGGTATTTTTTCGTTTGTTCTAGCGACAAAGGAATGTCATTAAATTTGATGG
>DOQE01000004.1:1224-1378 GCA_003512585.1 Bacillota bacterium
AACCTATCTTTTATGGATTCAACTTCGATCCCATAACGAATTAAGTCTAGTTTTTTGCAATTAAAGGGCCTAGATAAAGAATAAACGTTATCCTTTATAAGAATATTGCTTCTTGGATTTAAAAAGGCCAAATTGATAAAGTCCTCTTTTGCTT
>DOQE01000004.1:1419-3505 GCA_003512585.1 Bacillota bacterium
GGATGCAAAACAAGAACAAGGCGAATCGCCTTCTTTTTTTAATAAAGCTACAAACTGTCCTTCCCCTTTAAATAAAGAAGGCAGTAGCCTTATTGACTTATCTAATTTTGGATGATGAAAAAAAGATTTATCATCAATGGGAGGGTTCATGATCTTAAAATCATTATGATTCTTTAAAAAGGAAATGATCACATCCTCATCTTCTTCTATGGAAAAGGAACACGTTGAATAGGCTATAATTCCGCCTTTTTTTACAAAAATAGAAGCCAAATCTAATAATTCTAGTTGTCTTTTTTGGCAAGATAATACTTTTTGATATGTCCAATCTTCCCTTGCCTTTTTATTTTTTCTAAACATGGCCGAGCCAGAACAGGGGGCATCTAAAATTATTTTATCGAACTTATTTGCAAAACATTCTTTTTCTTCATTAAGATCCCCGCATGTAATAGCTATATTGCCTAAACCCATTCTTTCAACGTTTTTTGAAGTCTCAAGACTTCTTTGATAAGAAATATCGTTAGAGACTATTAAACCCGTTTCTTTTAATAGCAAGCTAGCATTGATACTTTTCCCTCCTGGCGCTCCGCACATATCTAGAATTTGTTCGTTTTCTTTTGGCTGCAATAAATTTGCTACCATATTCGAGGATGGGTCTTGAATATAAAAAGCCCCTATATTAAAAAGAAGGGATTTCCCTAAATCATATTTGTTTTTGTTAAAATAAAAAGAATTTGGTATTAACAAGTTCTCTTCTAAATCCGGATAGAATTTTTTAATAGTTAGAGAATCTATTTTGTTTGTATTTAAAACCAAACCATTAATTTGCCGTTCTTGTTCTAACTCTTCTAGCAAAGGATAAGCTAGCTTTTCTCCAATTGAATTTATTAAATTAGTCTTAAAATCCATGATGTTATTATATTTAAGGATAGATAGGTATACAATTTAAAAGGAAAGAGAGTGTTACTTGTGAGAATGGTCGACATTATCGAAAAAAAGCGTGATGGATTTTCTTTAAGTAAAGAAGAAATCACCTTTTTTATTAAAGGATATACAAATGGTTCCATTCCTGATTATCAAGCTAGCGCCTTAGCCATGGCCATAGTTTTAAATGGAATGGATAAAGAAGAGATCGGCGATTTAACGGATGCGATGATGCATTCTGGGGAAATTATTGATTTAACTTCGATTAAAGGAATGAAAGTTGATAAACATTCTACGGGTGGAGTAGGCGATAAAACTTCTCTTGTCCTAGGTCCTCTTGTGGCCAGTTGTGGGGCTAAATTAGCAAAAATGAGCGGCAGGGGTTTAGGCCATACGGGCGGAACGCTTGATAAAATGGAATCCATCCCCGGGATGAGGATTAATTTAAGCGAAGAAGAATTTATCGAACAAGTCAATAAAATAGGAATGGCCATAATTGGACAAACTGTAAAAATAGATCCAGCAGATAAAAAACTATATGCCCTTCGTGATGTCACGGCTACGGTTGAGTCAATTCCATTGATTTCTTCTTCCATTATGTCAAAAAAGCTTGCCTCTGGTTCTGACTCCATTCTTTTAGATGTTAAATTTGGTTCTGGCGCGTTTATGAAAACTATTGAAAAGGCTAAGGAATTAGCTAGAACAATGGTTGTTATAGGCGCTTATTTAAATAAGGATACCAGAGCCATAATTACCGATATGGAAGAGCCTCTTGGAATGGCTATTGGCAACGCCTTGGAAGTAAAGGAAGCTATTTCTACTTTAAGAGGGAATGGTCCTAAGGATTTAGTTGATTTAGTAACCTATGCTGGGGCCATAATGCTAGAACAAGCTAAAATTGTTAATAGCCTTGAAGAAGGAAAAAGAAAAATAAAGCAAGCCATTGAAGATGGCAGCGGCTTTAATAAATTGCTTGAATTTGTCTCCGCGCAAGGTGGCGATGTCTCTTATATAAAAGATCCATCAAAATTTAAATTGGCTAAAAATATAGTCCCCATTTATTCAATTTCCTCTGGATATGTAGGGAAAATCGATTCTCTTCTAATCGGGGTCTCCGCCATGAAATTAGGGGCAGGAAGAGAAACGCTAAACGATACTATTGATT
>DOQE01000060.1:0-9030 GCA_003512585.1 Bacillota bacterium
TAGAGGCAAATTTGGAATGCATTAACGAAAATATTAGCGACGTTAGTTATGTTAATAGTCTATATTCTTTTTCAATTAATGCGGTCGCAAATAAAGATTATTTGACTTTCCTTTCTTTCCATTTTAAGGAAAGACAAACATATAAAGATAAAGAATTGATTGAAACCAATGATATTTTTTGTAGTGTTTCTTATTCTTTTGATAATGAATATTTTTTCTCTATAAACATTGATACCGATGAAACGCCCAACAATTATAAACGCATCATAAATTTCCATGTCGAGGGATATCCCTTTATTTGGTCCATCGATGATTCCTGTGCGGAAAATGAACTAAGTATTGACGAAGTAAATAATTATTTAAAAGAAGAAACCAATTTTATCGTTAGGGGCGTTAATCAAACAAATGATGATAAATTGGACTTATTTAAAGTATATACGGATGAAGAAATGACGAATCCTTTTGTGTCTACTGATTTAGACGAAATAGATTTATATATTAAACTAACCCCTACTGCAGAAAGAGGTATTGTCCTAACTCTTCTAGAGAATCAAGGGAGAACAATTGTTAACATAATTTATACCCGTAAATTAGGCAGTGAGTTTAGAACCGACAACATCATGGAATATTGCACCCTTATTTCTATTGATGGAGAGAAAGTGAAGGAAGGAGAAAGACCCTCTTTTACTGTTTCAGAAAGTAAAGTTTATATAGTTATATTTAGCAGTGCGAATAATTAAAGATTGTATTTGCTGCTTTAACCCTTAAGGAATAATAATTTAGAATATCGATTTACATTCTATAAATTTAGAAAGAAATATTGACTTCGGTTCTCACTTTTTTTGTTCTTTTGTTTGAGCTTAATCTACCCTTGCATTATTTATTTTGTCTAAGTAACCTATAGATGAGGAAAGTATAAATTAAATAAATATATGATTGGCTTTAAACATTTTGGCGTTATGCTAGACGTTTCTAGAAATGGCGTGTTGAAAAAAGAAGAATTGTTTTCTTTCATAAGATTATTATCTAAACTTGGATATGATACTTTAGAGCTTTATAGCGAAGATATATATCAAATCGAAGGAGAACCTTATTTTGGCTATCTTAGGGGTGGGTATTCTATAGATGATTTAAAAGAGATTGATGACTATTGCAAAGAAAAAGGAATAGAACTGATTCCTTGCATTCAAACCTTGGCCCATTTTACTAACCCATCTAAGTTAAAGGATTTCATTCCTTTATTGGATATAGATGACATTCTTGATGTCGATGATCCTCGCGTTTATGAATTCATCGATAAATTAATAAGCAATGTTAGGAAGGCATTTTCTTCTAAGCATTTAAATATAGGCATGGACGAAGCCTATCATTTGGGCAGGGGTGAGCATATTAGAAAATATGGCCATGAAGAACAAAGCACCCTTATGCTAAGACACTTAGATAAAGTATCTAAAATTGCCGCTAAATACGGCTTTGATTGCCATATGTGGGGNNGATATGTTTGTTAGAATGGCAAATGATGGTGTTTATTTAGAAAAATTGCCGGATTTTAATGTCTTGTCAAAGATGAAATTCGAAGTCCCTTCTAATGTTGAGCTCGCTTATTGGGATTATGGGCATGTCGATACTTCCATTTACGACCATATGTTCAAATTTTATCGCAACTTTAATAGGGATTTGTGGTTTGTAGGTGCTGGTTATTCCTGGAGAGGATTCTGCCCTCAAAATGAGGCCTCTTTAGAAATAGAAAAATCTTCTTTTATAAGCATGAAGAATAATAATGTTGAGAATTATTTATTGACCTTATGGGGAGATAATGGCAAGGAATGTTCCTTCTATGAATGTTTGCCAACTATATTTGCCGCGAAAGAATTTGCCCATGGCATTTATGATTTAGGAAAAATCAAGGAAGATTTCAACAATGAATTAGGCTTGGTTTTCGATGATTTCATTTTGCTTGATAAACCAAATCGTATTAGTAAAAACAAAGAAAAGATTTTGCCGATAAATTCGACTTCCAAGTGTTTGTTCTACCAAGATCCTTTGATGGGCGTTTTTGATAAAGATTTGGAAGAATTGGATTTTATTGATTATGGGAAAATAGCAAAAGAAATAAAAGAAGCATCCATTAGGAATAAACCATATTCTTATGTGTTTGACATGGTTTCCTCTTTATGCAAATTCCTTTCGAAAAAAGCTTATTTAGGAATAAATATCCATAAATATTACAAAGAAAAAAATTTGGCAGAGTTATCTAATATTTTAAAAGAAATCGATGATTCTATCTTATATTTAAATGAATTTATGAATGCTTTTGAATATGTTTGGATGAAAGAGAACAAATCATTTGGTTTTGAAATTCAATGCGCTAGATTTGGCGGAGTGAAAAATAGGCTAGAATATGCAAAAAGAAAGATAAAGATGTTTATTAATGGAGAAATTACTTCTATTGAAGAAGTGGAAGCTCCTCTTTTGCCTTATTTTAGAAACGAAGGATTAACGATGAATAATTATCGTTTCTATATTTCCACAAGTGAAATCTAATATGAATAAAGAACTGAAGTTATTTTATAAAAAGCCTGCTTTAGATTCTATTGAAGGCTGGGAAAAATATTCTCTTCCAATTGGGAATGGCTATTTTGGTGCTTCTATTTTTGGCGGGATCGAAAAAGAAAGAATTCAAATAACCACCAATGAATTTGCCAATGAATTTAAATACGGTGGCGTTTCAAATTTTGCTGAAATACATATATTCTTTGCTGCCAATAATATCAGTGGCTATGAGCGCGGTCTTAATTTAAATGATGGTACCGTGTATTCTTTTTATAAGCAAAAAGACATTAAGGTTAATCGTCTTTGTTTTTATTCTTATCCAGATAATGTCTTTGTTTATAAAGTAGCTTCATCTTCACCTATATCTTTTTCCTTAAAGCTAGTTATACCCTATTTAGGCGTTAGAAAAATTGAAGAAGGGGGACGAACTGGAGAAGTCTCCTCTTTAGATAATAAAATCATTATTAGAGGTAAATTGCCTGCGAGAGATTTAATTTATGAAGGTCAATTATCGATTTCTAGCAATGGAAAAATAGAAAATAAGGATGGATCCTGTCTAGTTTCTTCATCAACTGAAACAACCTTGATATTCGCGGCAGGGACATCTTATAAATTATGTAGCGAAACCTTTTTTACCCATAAAGGGTTAGGTGAAGACCCAAAAGAAAAAGTTACCTTATTAACTGCAAATGCTTTAAAGAAAGGCTATAAAAAACTTTATCAAAACCATAAAAACGATTATACGTCCTTAATGGATAGAGTTAGTTTCTCTTTATGCAAGGAAGTTGATCATAGACCTACCGATGAGCTTTTATCTTCTTATGCAAAAGGGGAGAATATACCTTATTTAGAAGAAGTATATTATCAATTTGGACGTCATTTATTAATTTCTAGTTCTAGAAAAGGTAGCTTGCCTTCTTCGTTGCAAGGAGTNNGTCCCCATGGGGAAGCGGCTTTTGGCATAACATAAATATCCAAATGAATTATTGGCCAAGCTTTTTGACCAATCTGGACGAGACTTTTTCTGCCTATGTAGATTTTTTTAAGGCCTATTTAACAAAAGCGAAGGAAAACGCTTCTGATTGGATTAAAGAAGTTTATCCTGATTCTTATTCTTCAAATTCGGATTATGGTTGGATTATTGGAACCGGTGCTTTCGCCTATGAAATCGAGGGGATGCATTTAAATACCCATTCAGGGCCAGGTACTGGTGGGATGACTGCGCAACTATTTTATGATGCCTATGCTTTTACTCTTGATGAGGAAATGCTACAAGTCGCTTATGATGCTATCCATGGTCTTGCTAAATTCTTAAATAAATGCCTTAAGAAATATGGGAATAAATATCTTTGCTCTTATAGCGCTTCCCCAGAACAAATTCTTTCAGGGCATTGGTGCTTAAGCGATCCTAGTCAACAATATTACCATACAGTTGGATGTGCTTTTGACCAACAGTGGATCGAAGAAAATGCAAGACATGATATTGAAATAGCAACAAAATTAGAAAAAATAGATTCTTTAGTTGAAGAAGAAAAGACTCAGCTAGGAAATTTTGATTCTGTCTTAATTGGCTATAGCGGGCAAGTAAAAGAATATGGCGAAGAACATTTTTATGGTGAGATAGGAGAATACGGACATCGTCATCTTTCCGAACTAGTGGGGTTAATGCCTGGAAGTTTAATAACACACAAAACCCCGGCTTGGCTAGACGCGGCGAAACTAACTTTGCAATATAGAGGCGATTATTCTACCGGTTGGGCTTTGGCACATAGATTATGTTGCTATGCTAGAGTAGGAGACGGCAATCACTGTTATAAATTATTAAGGACCTTGCTAGAAAAGAAAACGCATCCAAATCTTTGGGACGTCCATCCTCCTTTTCAAATTGATGGGAATTTTGGTGCATTAACCGGCATGAGCGAAATGCTTTTGCAAAGCCATGAAGGCTATATTTCTATTTTGCCTTCTATTCCTGATGGATGGAAAAATATTTATGTTAAAGGATTAAAGGCTAGAGGCAATTTTATCGTTAACCTATCTTATGAAAATGGTTTGTTAAAGGAAGTGTTAATAGAATCTAATCTTGATAATGAGATTAAAGTATTTTATAAAGGCATAGATTCCAATACTAAAGTATATGATGAGGGGCGAATAATAGAATATTCTTGCAATGATAATTTTATATCCTTTAAAGCAAAAGAAGGGCATAAGTATCGCTTTATTAATTTTTCTAAGGTTATAAAGCAAGAATTGCCTAGCAATTTCAAAGCCGTTTATTCTAATGAGGGAGTAAATCTTACTTGGGAAGGCAATTCCACTTCCTATGCTTTATATAGAGCGGATAATAACGACCCCGTGTATCAATTTATTGGAATTATTAATGGTTTTTCTTTCCTTGATAAAACTTATTCTTTATCTAACAAAGGCAGAGCTACTTATAAGTTAATGGATGAAAAGAACCATAATCAAAATAACGATGGGGCTTTATCTTTTATCAATATTGCCGATGAACTTGAAATTGACCGTTATTTATTGAAGCTTAAAGTCAACAACCAACATGCAGAAAAAATTGGCTGGTCCAATGATTGATTTTTATCAACGAAAAGGGATTTACATGGAAAAAAATAAGGAATTCTTACATTGCTTAAGACAACAAATCTATCCAGATGAATATGCGATAGAAAGAATAGAAAGCGCTAAATCGTTTTGCTTAAAGTATGGCTTTAAAAACGTAATTCTTCTTTTTAATGCCGAAGAATTTAACGTTGGTCACATTAAGGATGAAGAACTTGTCCCTTGGATTGAAATTATTAAGCAAGCAAAAAAGGTGTTTAATGAGGTCGGCATATCTGTTTCGCTTAACCCGTGGATGGAATTAGGTCATCTAGATAGAGGGAGAAAATTACAACCTGGTCAAGACTTTCAAACCATGGTTGATAGATTTGGCAAGCAAAGCGAGCTTGTTGCTTGCCCTTTTGATACCAATTGGAAAAAGTATTATTTAAATCAATTAAATTACTATGTAAAAGAAGTCGAGCCAGAAGTAGTTTGGATTGAAGATGATTTTAGACTTCATAATCATGATCCCCTTGATTGGGGTGGCTGTTTTTGCCCACTTCATATGGATGCTTTTAATAAAAAGCTTAATAAAAACGAAACTAGAGAAGAATTTGTTAATGCCATAAGCAAAAGAACTCCTACCCAGGAAAGAAAAGTTTGGCTAGATACGTCTTGGGAAGTTATGGATAATTTAGCAAAAGATATAGCTAACGTGGTCAAAAAGGCGAATGTCAAAACCCATGTTGGTTTAATGAGCTCTCCTCCTTTTTCACATGCCATGGAAGCTAGGGATTGGGCAAAATTGCACGCAGATCTTTGTTATGATGGAGTAAAAATCGATAGGATTCATCTTCCTGCATATAGGGAATATGGATCAAAGAACTATTATTTTGATTTCAATAGGATTTCTATGGTCAATCGTAGCTTCCTAGGCGATGATTGCTTAATTTATCCAGAACTAGAAAATAGCTCTTTTTCCATTTTTGTCAAAGATAAAAAATTTCTTTCTTTTCAACTTGAAAGTGCCTTGCCTTTGGGAATTTCTGGCATGACATATAATATTTTTCATCAAATTGGGAACGGTGTTCAAGACGAATTTGGCTATGGGCCTGCAATTAAAGGTTTGACTCCTTACCTAAATACTATAAAAACTTTAAATGTTTTGCCTTCCCAAATGGAAGGGTTAGTCTTTCCGCTTTCAGAAAAAACAGTTTATAACTCCCATAAAGAAGGATTTTTGAATTTAATCCCAAAAGATTATGATGCTGTCGGTTATTTTTCTTCTTTTGGCTGTTCATATAGAATAAGCAAAGAAAGAACTTTCAAAGATGAAGTTGTTATTTTAACTTCGGACAATGTCTATAATTTTTCTTCTCAGGAATTAATAGATTTATTCGCCTCTAATTTTGTTTTTGTTGATGGCAGGGCTGCTTTTTGCTTAAAACAAAGGAATCTTTTATCCTTAATAAAGGCAAAAGAGGTTAGCTTTGTTGGGTCGGCCAAAAGCGAAGCCTCCTTTGAAATGTATGAAAAAGGCGCATTCCATAATATGCATCATTATAGGGTCACTAGCCATAGACGCACGGGTGATTTTTATTCTATTGATTATGAAGATGGGGTTAATATCATCTCGGGTGTATATGGACCTAGAAATGAAAGAAATAGCAATGGGGTCGCTTATTCTTCTAATTTCTTTGTTTATCCTTATTCAATAGAAGGAGTAGATAACACTTGCTTCTTTATGAATTTAAGAACATGGTTTTTTGAAAAGTATTTATTAAGTCACATTAAGAGCCCATTTGTTTATACTGGCGTTGACGGAGTATATCCTTATTTATATAAGCAAGATAAGCGTTTTGTTTTGATTTTGACTAACGCTAATTATTATGATTTTGAAAAAATTCAATTCGAATTAAAGAATGTTACGCCTAATAAAATTAAGCTCGTTGATAGAAAAGGGCATATAAAAATTGTTAAATTTAGTATGAATAAAAAAATGGTTACCATTAAGCAACCATTAAAATATTTATCTACCCTTACCTTAATAATTGAATAGAAAAGTATTAGTTTTGCAGATCTTTTATCATGAGATGGACTAAGAAATTCCAACTTTGGAAGCCCTTATTTGTTATGCCTTCACCGGTTTCTGAATTGTAGTATTCAGTAAAACAGCCTTGTTTTTCCAAGTCTTTTCCAAGCAAATTTATGGTTTTTAAAGCAAGTTCTTTTGCTTCTTTTTCATATCCGTAATTTTTTAGGGCTACATAAGCGAAGTAGTTCGCATTTATCCAAATTGGGCCAAGCCAGCAAGAAGGATTGCTTGAAGCCATGTTAACGAACATTTTTTCTTTTTTGGAAACGCTGCGGATTCCGAAAGGGCTATTTAAGCCGTTTGTATCTAAATAATGCTCCTCGATGCATCTTTTTGCTTCTTCTTTTGTCGCTATATTAAAGTAAAGCGGCAACATGCCGGCCCAAGTTTCAATTCTAAGAGGCAAACTCTTCCAAAAACGAGGACAGCCGCTATGGAGGAAGGTATTTTTATCTATTTTTCTTAAAGATAAATCTACGCTATAGAAATACCCGTCTTTATTGTCAAAGCATTCATCATGAATGCTTTTTGCTAACGCATCTGCCTTCTTTTTGTAAATTGTTGCATCTAGATTTTCACCTAGCATGCTAGCAATTTCTGATACGGCTTTTAATTCCCCATACATTAAAGAATTCAAATATATGGCACCCGTGGATTTATTTGGTCTATAAAATACAGTTGGGTCATTATCGAAACCTAATCCCAAATCATTAATCCAATAAAATAGGCCGCTTTCTTTATCTAATTGATTATTTTCATAATAAGACAGGAATTTTTTTATTTTTGGGAAATAATTCTTTAGCCAGGAAGCATCGTTTGTTTCTTTTGAAATGGCTAAGGCATGTAAGGCCAAACAAGGTTTGTGGATGTTTTTTTCTTCACCCTTTTTTAAAGCAAATAAGTCCCAAGGATTCTCTTGAACTAGAATAGGGATTCTTCCTTCTTCATCCATTGATTCAAGGAAGTTTAAAACACACCCTTTTTCATATGGCAAGACATCATCCCCATAATCAAGCAAAGCGACTCCTGTTAACCAAGAATCCCAGTCCCATAATTGACGGGCATAACAACTGCCTGGAACTAAATATGGGTAAGGGAGATTTGCGGATGGTTCACGAAAATTCTCTTTATAGTTGTTCCTAATGTAATTTTCTATTAGTTCTATATATTTTTTTTCTTGATTCATATTATTTTAGATCCCCCAATCATTATAATAGGTTTCTAGTTTGGTTCCTGATTCACTTGTGGTTTTAAAACCTAATTCGGTAGCTAAGGTTTTAAATTCTTTTTGGAATTCTTTTCTTTTGCTTGTGGTTCCCCATTTATAAATATAAGCAAATCCGCTATATAAGGAAGATAAGGCAAAACTTGGGAAGATTTTTTCGCATAAAATGTGGTTTTTTGCCTCTATACTAGTTACTAGATTTGCAGCTTCGTCGCATAAGGATACCCATTTTTTAAGTAAATCAAAATCCCAAAATTTTGCAGTGGCCATATTTTCATAAATAGAGAATTGATTGTTGTTATATAAAGTATTTTGATAGTCAGAAGTTGATTCTATTGTTTCTAATTGGGCAACCATTTCGTTAAAGAAAGTCCGCATTTTATCTCCTGCTTCCCCATAATAAGAAGAGAAGAAGTTATTTAACAAATTATTATAATCGCTATTAACGTCTAACATTACTTTGGCGTTCAAATACTTTTTTAAGGCAGTAAACCCGGTTCTTGGTTGTACGGCGTTATGTTGCCCCTGGGCATAGGCCATAAAAACGTTTTTCTTTTTTAAATATTTAAAGTTTTCAAAATTGGCTTTAAATGAATTGAAT
>DOQE01000060.1:9088-9212 GCA_003512585.1 Bacillota bacterium
AACCAAGCCGATATTTTTCCTACTTTTGCCCAATCTTCAAACATGTTTTTTGAAGAGGCGTTTCTTTCATCCAATAATGAATATGTGTAATTGGCTTGGATAGGAGCAACCAAAGTAAAGACGG
>DOQE01000122.1 GCA_003512585.1 Bacillota bacterium
CAATTTGTTTAGGAAAAACCATGAGTAAGATTTTTATTGTTGATTCAAGTTTAAGAACAAATAGCAATTCCAGTTTGCTTGCTTCTTCTTTTGCAAAAGGCGCTAAAGAAAGTGGAAATGAAGTGATCTTGGTTAAAATTAAAGATATGGATTTGCATTTTTGTAGAGGGTGTTTAACCTGCGCAAAAACTAAAAAGTGTATTATTGCCGATCGAATGTCTTTTCTTTTGGAAGAAGTTTCATCTTCTGATATTTTAGTTTTAGCTGCACCTGTATATTATTATGGCTTGCCTGGTCAATTAAAAACATTTTTGGATAGGCTTAATCCTTTATATTTCAAAGAAAACAAATTAAGGGATATTTATTTTCTTTCTGTAGCCGGAGAAGAGGAAGATGAAGCCTTTGATGGATCTATAGACATGATTAATAGATGGGCTAGTTGTTTTGATGGGGTTAAATTGGTCTCTTCTATAAAGGCTAAAGGCATAGACAAACCAAATGAAATAATTGATAAAGGAGATTATTTAAAAGAGGCGTTTGAATTAGGGAAATCTATAAAATAAACATAGAAATTCTAGTCTATATTTTTCCGCTTTCTTTCCTAATTCAATAAATTTGCGTATAGTTATCTAGACTTATGGAAAATAATGCAAAAGAAAAAAATTCCTTAAATGGACAAATAATCGTTGTTCAAAACGAAGAATCTAACCAAGAGAAAAAATGGACATGGGGCAAATATGGCCACTTTATCTATAAATTCAAATATTGGGTGCTTGGCTTTACTTTATTAGGCGCGATAGCAGGCTTTTTAGGAACAAAGTTTGGCTATAATGCCATAAAAGAATATGCCACAGTGACTTTTAAACCCGTCTTTCCTACTTTGACTAGTGAAGATGGAAACGTAGTTAAAAAGACATATTTTGACGGAAGCGATGCTTCTTTGCTTGGTTTGACTAATAAGGATAAATTAGAGAAAGTAAAAGCTTCTTCTCCTTCTTTTTCTTCTTTAAATATCTCCAAGATCTTAGAAGATGGCGACATCTCTATTGCTGAAGTAACAAACGAAAATGACAAGTTAGATGCTACTCCTACCTTTTATACCATTAAGGCTAAGGTATCTAGTTTTGGCGGGGAAAGAACTAGCAAACAGTTTTTGTTTGCTTTGATCGATAATGAAAAAGCCAGCGCGGAAAATGCATTGAATTCTTATTCGATTGGGTCTTCTTTAAACTCTTCCTTTTCTAGTTTATATTTGCCCACAAGAACAAAAGAATTGTTAGAACAATATAAACTTATAAGTTCTACCTATGATTATTTGCTTACTAATTTTGGACGTTCTTATTATGTAAATGATAATTTCTTAACTTTGGATTCGGCACGTTCTACTTTTCTTTCTTCCCATAACAATAAAGGGGTTTTAGATGTATCTAGCTTGCAACTAAACTTAGAAAGAAATTCCTATGTTTATTTTGAAGAAGGAAAGCAAGAGGAAACTATCTTAGACTTAAAACAAAAAGGAGAGAATTATATTGAATTGGTCAAATCGACCATTGCAGAAATTAATAATGTTTCCGATGAACTAAAAAGCCTTACCTCGACCCAATCGTATTTGACTGGGGAAAGCGTATTGGCCGATCGAATCATTGAGTTATCAAACCAAAAAACCTCTTTGAACAATTCTTTATCTGATTTACTAAAAGAACTAAAATATTTAGGGTATGTCAGCAATTCTTCGATTGATATAACCGATATAGCAACAAAAGAACAAGCATCTAATATTGCTTTGGGCTCTTATCTAGATACAAAAGGAGCCATACAGCAATTAGAGAACTATGATGAAGCGTATGGGAATGCCTGTTCTTCTTTTATTGCTAGTTTGGAAAATATGAAATCAAGGTTAGAAGAAGAAACCAAGAAGGTTGATTCTTATCTTAAAAACTTGTATTTGCGTTATAACGATAATTATTATGTCCAAAACGGTTCTGCCTTGCTTAGTGGTGGCATAAATTCATTTTTAGGTGCTTTTATGGGTTTGCTTCTATTTTTCTTGGCAACTAGTTTGATTGTTACTGGCGTTGGCATTAATAAAAATGAATCTACATCTAAGAAGAAAATTGGGTCAAAAAAAGTGGATAAACAAACAATAATGGATTCTAAGAGGAACGAAAATGAGTGATTTTATACTTGAGCCTAGAAAAGTAGGGTTCTTTTATTTTGCCTTTAAATATATATTTGATTTTTTATTTAGCTTTTCTTTTATTTTGATTCTATCCCCTTTGTTTTTGATTTTGATTTTGACTGTTAAGCTTTCTTCGAAAGGACCGGCCTTTTTCCTTGATAAAAGAGTTGGAAAGGGCGGGAAAATAATAAACGTTATTAAATTCCGTTCTATGTATATTGATGCTGAAACTAAACCAGAAAAATATTTAAATGAGGAACAAATGAAAATTTGGAAAACCGAAAGAAAGCTTGAAGACGATCCTCGCATTACTAAGGTGGGTAAGTTTTTAAGAAAAACCTCATTGGACGAGTTGCCTCAATTATTCAATATAATTGCCGGCCAAATGTCTTTAGTTGGCCCTAGGCCTATTTCAAAATGGGAATTCGATACTTACTTTAATGAAGAAGAAAAGAAAGTGCTTCTTACCGCTAGACCAGGCTTGACTGGATATTGGCAAGTATATGGAAGGAATGAGGTTGATTATGCTTCTGGAGCAAGATCTAGAATGACCATGGAATATTTTAATAAAAGAAGTCTTTGGCTTGATCTAAAAATTATTTTTAGGACTGTTGCCGTTGTTATTTCAAGAAAAGGGGCAGAGTAATATTCTCTAATATGGAACAAAGTAAAGAATCTTCAAAACAATCTCTTTTCATGATAATTGGTTTTTTACTTTATAGCGTCATTGCTTTAGCTGGCAATGATTTTACTCTTGGATATGACGGATCTACTTTTTCTTTGGATTATGCTTTTTATGGATATGGTTTGATCGTTTTATCAATCCTAATAGGCATTGCCTTTTGGTTTTATTTTTGGAGGAAATGCGGATTTGGGAACAATTATTTTTTCTTAATTTGCGTAGGCGTTTGCTTTCTTGGCAATACGTTAGCTTTGTCTTTATTTCCTAGTGTTTTAAAAATTAACGATTCATTTACTTACAATTTAAATTCCCACTTTAGGATTTTTCTTATTTTTGCTTATCTATCTTTATCGATTTTTATTTATAACTTTTATGCTTTTTTCCCATTATTAAAGAAAAATAGGAACAGTTTTTCTTTTATCTTGGAGCTAATTGTTATAATTGCTATTGCTTCTATCTTTGTTAGTTATATAACTGATTTTAATGACTACGTGGCTTTGTTTAGTGGAAATGAGAGCTTTATTAGTTCTTTTTATGGGCATAAAAACGTCTTTGGTTTAATCCTTCTTTTTGGCTTGATGGCAGAAATGTTTTTGTTTGAATTAGACAAAGCAAAATGGAGAATTGTTCCTGTTATTTATATTTTTGTTTCCTTGTGTGTTTTAAATGCAAAATCTGCCTTGCTTGCTTCTATTGTTTTGATTTTCGGCTACATACTATATGTTGGTTTAACTAATTTTAGAACAAGAAAAAAATTAAGCATTTCTTGTTTTGCTATTTTTTTGTTATTTGCATTGGCTAGTATTGCCTTATTATTGGTTCCTATTCCAAATAATGACGGACTATTTTCTTCTTTTCTTCTTACTTGTAGAAGTATTTTTTCTAATGGGGAGAATTCTACTGTTGGGACCCGTTATATAATTTATAAGAAGCTTTTTGATCAATTGAAGCTATCATCAACTTTTTTAATGTTTGGTTTTGGCGATACAAATTTTCAATATTCTTTTGCCTATGCAATAGATTCAAGTTCACCTGATGCACCTATTTATCGTTCTTGGCCTTCACATAATGGCTTTTTAGAATGCTTGGCCCGAGGAGGGGTTTTAAGACTAGTTATTTATGGCTTGGTTTTAGTATATCTAATCTATAAATTCATAAAAAAATATAAAACGAATAAAAACTCGACTATATTTTTATCATTAATTGCATTTTTTCCATTTTTAATTAGAACCATGGCTGAATATGAATATTTATTTCTTGAAGGTTGGAAAGGCCTTGTTTTTGCTTTTTTTATAGTCGTGCCTATTTTATCTAACGAAAAAGAAGAAGGACGTGGCTTTGAAATCAGCTTTGTTTTTGATGCTATAAAATCTTCTTGGCAATTCATTTTTTCAATATGCGGTTCTGCTCTTCTTTGCCTTTCTTTACTATTAAATAAATGGTGGTCATTTGCCTTCTTATTGCCTTTAGGATTAATTCTTCTAACTGTTTTTGCCTTTCTTTATATTAAGAAAAATAAAATATTAACTATATGGACTCTTTGCCTTTCTTTTTTAATTGATTTAGCTGTCGGCTTAGGCTTTGGCTTATGTAAGAGTATGCCTTTACTCGGATTATTATTTGCCCCGTTTTTTGGTTCTCTTATTCCATTCCTATCTTATATGTTTTATTTAGATTTTGACCTTATAAAATCTTTTAAAGGAAATAAAGAAGGTTATTTTAACTAGATTTTTGGGAAAAAGTGTTTTATTTTTCCTTTTTAAAAATATTAAAGACGTGTATTTGTTTTTAGAAAAAGAGATTTTTTGATTTGTTTTTGTTTTATTGGAATTTTTCAATAAATATTAAGTCTTTTATACCAATTTAAGAAAATTATTATTAAAATTCTAATTCAAATTATTTTGCTTATTTTTTTATTATTTCCAAAAATATTTCAATTAGTAAATTGTTAAAGTATCGATATTTAGGCGTGAATTATAGCAATGTGGCTTTTATTTTGAATATGGTATTTTTTAATTGAAAAAAATTTGGAATACTAATTCCAATTCTTTTTTATTGTTTTTTCCATTCTGCATAATAATTTTAGATTACGGGTTTTGATATCAATTGAATTTGTTTCAAACCTTTCAATCTTCTTTATTTTGGAGAAACAATATGACTGAAATTAAATTTACTCCTTCTAACCAAGATTGGATAGTCTATCGTTACCCTGGCGAAAGTTTTTTAAACCGTTCTAGGTTGATTGTTTCCCCTGGGCAAAGAGCTGTCTGCGTTTATTTAGGAAAGGTAGAAGGGGAATTTAAACCTGGGGTCTCCATTTTAGATAACGCGAACTATCCATTTTTGGGAAAGTTTTTTCAAGGAAAGCAACCGGATTCTTATCCATATGAAATTTTTTTCATAAATTCTACCATTCATACAAAGACGGAATGGTTTACTAAAAGAGCTGTTTATGCAAAAGATGTCGAGACCGGATTATTGGTTCACGTGGGTGCGGTTGGTTCTTATATTTTTAGGCTTAGGGATGCTCAATTCTTGTTACAGGCTGTAATTGGAGAGATTAATAGTGGCGAATATATTTCCTTTTCTTACTTTAAGGAACAATTCGATGATCAAATTCAAGAAAGCGTTCAACATTGCTTGGCGTCTTTACTGATTGAAAAAAAGATCCCTGCTTTAGAAATATCGGCTTCGACAAAAGAATTATCTAAAGAAGTTTTAACTGATTCTTTTGAATTCTTTGCTAAATATGGCTTTGAAATAACCGATTTTAATACGGCTTCCATAAATGTCTCCAACGAAGATTTGGAGGCTATGAAAAAGAAGAAAGAATACGATGTTTTAGGGACGAGTCACGTTACTGAAAGACAACTTGATATTTCTGAATCCTGGTCAAAGAATCAAGGAACGGCTGGAGGAATGGCTGTTGGGATGATGGGGTTAGGAATTGGGCTAAATGCCTTGGGTATTAATTTAGGAAATGCAAACGTTGTTTCTTCTTCTACCCAGGTAAATAACGGACCTAAGGTCAATAATCTAGAATCTAATAGCCAAGGACAAAAGAAATGTTCTAAATGTGGGGCTAATGTCTCTCCTTCTTGCAAGTTTTGTCCAGAATGCGGACAAGCTATTGAAAAACATTGCCCAAATTGTGGGGCTAAAATTGAAGGAAATGCCAAATTTTGCCCAGAATGCGGGAATAAGTTATAGGAGTAATCTATGATATCAAAAGGAAAATTTATTTTTATTGATGCGGCCATAAATTTATTTTTAATTGCAATCCCTTTAATAATTTTTGCTTGTATTCCTTATTGGCCTAGTTCTAGTCCAACCGCGATTGTATTTTATATTAGTTATGGCCTAGCTCCTGCTTTACATTTTTTGACTTTGTTTTTGGTTTTAAGAAGAGGCTGGATGCAATCGGATTCAATAGCAATTAGGCAAATTAAATCTACTTTCTTTTTGCCAATTCTGCCTATCTTTACTTTTTTAATGTACCTAATCCCCATGGATCAAAAATGGCAATTGATAGTTACTCTTATTGTCGATATAGGGATGTTGATTGCTTATGCCGTCATAACAGTTATGTTTGCCCAAATTGGAGATAAGGCTAGCAAAGATTTAACTAGTCACAAAAGTGAGTTTGTCGCTCCAACTAGTGAATCTAGCTACGATAACGACGATGGTACTTTTAAAGGGAGTTCTTGGAGGAATAAATAAATGGATAACGATAGAATTCGTGCCGATTGTCCTAACGGACACGGCCCTCTTTGCTATGACGAGCAAAAAGATATCTTATTTTGTAAGTATTGCGGATATAGCGAAAAAGTAAAAAACAACGTTACTATTAACAATATAGTTACTAACAATACGATTCAAACAACGCAATCGAATAAAAGCTCGGCTGAAGAAAACGACGATTATAGATATGTTAAGGCAGTAGAGAAAGCTTTTAGGTATGTTGAACAAGATGATCCTGAATCCATCGGGGAAGTCAGGGAAGAATTAAGAAGAGATTTCCCTTCTTCCTATTTCTATTCGATTTTGTTTGCCTTTAAAGATAAGGACATATCCAAAATTGTGTTGAATCCTATTGGCTACATAGATTTTATAAAGGGCGAAGAGGCTAATTTTGTTAAGTATATGAATACCCCTTTGCACGAGAATAATCCAGGTGGTATTAAGATTTTGAATTATGACACTTTGCTTATTTCTTATGAATTAGTAAAAGATTCTTTCGGCTTTATCACCGATAACATGAAAGAGTATCTTGTAAACGGTGAAGAGAGTGAACCCTATGTTGTTAGTATTCTTGCATTCTTTAAGAAATTAAGTGTCGATATAAATGAATGCCTTAGGGAAAAGATTACTAAATGTATCAAATATGATATTGATAAAAAGCACCATGAAGCAATTCTCTCTTTAAAGAAAGATTGCGATGCATTCGTTTCTAGGTTAGATGCTTTATATAAAGCCGAATCTAAATATGCATTCGATAAATTGCCTTATGTCATGGAAGTGGCGGATATGAAAAATGGTTTAGATAGCCAAGAGCTTGATAAGCTAGTTTCTACAGGCAAGACTTCTGGCTTCTTTGCAACAATTATTGGTTTAATTATATTTGCAATTGGGGTATTAGTTACGATTATTGGCATTGTTTTGCCAGATCCTGCCATTGGAAATGGAATTTCTTTTATAGGGTGTGGGATTGCTTTAGCGACATTGCCTTTTAACATTGTTGGAAGAAAAAGATTTGAAGGGAGTAAAAGCAAGCTTGAAGTAATTTGTGCCATCGCTAGTGCCATCGCTGGATTCAGTGTCATGGTTGCCTCCGCTTCTAGTCAAGGCGATGTCAGGTGGCCTTGGGTTTTCCCATTATTTATCCAAGCTATACCTTCCTTTATTTCCTTAATTAAGCTTCCAAAGATTATAAAAAAGCATAAACAGATAAAAGAAAACAAGGCTAAATACAATTTGGGCATGAGCCAAGCAGAAGAGTCGCTTAATGATTCTTATGATAATGCCGAATATGAAGAAATATTCGATTTGGCAGCTGATTTTACTTACTCATTCTCTTCTTGGGATTGCTAGAAGAAAAAAATAAATTTTTGCGGTTGGGTTTGTCCAATCGAAGAATAACCATTTAAAAAATAAGAAGGAGAAAACAAATGGCAAAATTTACCACAAACATCGGCCAAGGCGAATGGCTAGCCGTAATTGGGTCTAATTCTTTTGAACCAAAAACTTTTAAAATGGGGGACGCTATCATTATCCCAAAGGGTTTTGAATTAACGATTTTCCAAAATGATATGCCAATCCATACCGTTAAGGCTCAAGAAAATGCGCATAGGTTTAATATAAATACCTCAAACATTCCGGAAATGAGAACAAAAGGCTTAATCTTTAAAAAAGCCGATTTGGTTTTGCTTATTGTCAATACCCATCCAAATATTTTCTACAATGTTTTAAAGGCCGAGCCAGTCAATTTGAAAATCGGTGACGATTATGCTTCAACCCATAACATTAAAAAAGGCTCAACAGCCAAAGCTTACTATGCGCTTTATCAAGAAGTTTGCTATAACACCTTTAATCCAAGGGAAATTTATAAATTTTGGAAGAGTTCTAAGATGAAAGCGGTCAATGGTGTTTTCTTTAAACCTGCTAGTTATATGAAAGTATTTACCACAAAGTTTATCGAAGAACATATGTTTAATGAATATGCCATGATAATGGATGCAAAAAATAAGATCTATGATTGCCATGGTCCTTGTGCCCAACGCTTCCCAAGCGTTGAAAAGCAGATGCTAGATAGACTTTTGAAAGCTCTTTATAACGCTTTTGATGGTTTAGGATTTGGGGTACAAATTAAAGTTGGTGCGACTAGTGATTGCCCATATGGGAGAAAATAACAATGGATTTTACTTGGAGTAAAAACGAAAACGAAATTTCCGAAGTTATTTGTTTAATAACTAATGATCCTTATAAAAAAGATGCCGCCCCAACCATTAACGCTTGTGATAGGGTAGTGGTTCCGGTAGGAAAAAGCTTTATTGGCATCAGCTACCATTTCGAAGACGATGCCGTTTGCTCAACTTTATTCGATTTTAAAAACGATAGCGAAGAAGAACAAATTTATTATTTCGATGGCAAAGTTTTCTATATCAACGGAAAAAAGGTAGCCGAGCTTCCTTCTTTAGGGGAAAATTCAACTTTCTTCTTTCTTTTAACTAACATTACCTCTAAACCATTTTGCTTTAAATATGAATGGATTGACAAATCCAATTATTTCCCAATCGGAGCAGCCGATATTGTGGTATTAATTAAGATAAATGGCATTGATATGAACAAAGCATTTGGCGAATCTTGGAGTGAACATAATTTACCCGTATGTTTAGAATTCCTTGATAAGGTTATTTACCCAACAACGGCAAGGGGCCTTAATTCTGAAGACTTCAAATCCCAATTCTCTTCTTTGGTCGATCCTAAATATAACTATTTTACGTTCAGTATGATGAAAGTGATGACTGCTAGGAGTGAAAAAAAAGATCCTCTTATGGGAAAGGCCGTCGATTATTTAAATAATTATTTAATTAATAAGCTTTCTTCGATAGGAATAAAGGCCGAGGTTAGTTATGTTGATTTCGAAGGGTATGATTTCGGTTTTTATTTGAATGATTTTTCCGATGCGATAAAAGGTAATTAATATGGATTATAAACTTTCTACATATAGCGTTCTTGGCTGCATCACTCCAAAAAAATCTTGTTTTAACATAGGTGATTTAATCGTATCTTCTAATCTTTGGACCTATACAATTGCCCTTATTCAAAATGGCAAAGTTGTAGATACGGCAAAAGTTAGCCAAAAGCCCTTGTTTATTAATAAAAAAACATTCCCACATTTAAAAAAAGGTTTATTTAGTAACAAAGTAAAAGGAAAAATATACACCTTTTATACAGCTTATGAAGATACCCCAAATGATTTTAGGGCATGTTTTGAAATCAAAGATAAATTTGATGGAAAAGAAATTACATTGGATTTTAAAACTTGCGCAACTATTTTAAGCGTTGATTTTAATAAAATTGAATATTGGGTAAATGACTGCAATATTGTTTTTAATGAAAAATCCGATATAGCAAATTTTTCTTATACTAAGTGGTTTGAACATATGATTTTTGTTTGTTTTGCCAAGAGATTAAAAGAATGCAAAAACGAGGCATGGGTTAGTTCTTTTTATCATGACGATAGATTTGTGCTTCCCGATGATGTTGATAGTTCTCCTAACGAATTAAAAGAGTTCATGAAAAAAATGGCAAAAGATATCGAATACGAATTTTCCGATATCGGCATAAAAACCTGTGTTCGTTTTTGTGGTAAAAATGATAAAAATACCCTTTGTGCCTTCTCTACTCCT
>DOQE01000022.1 GCA_003512585.1 Bacillota bacterium
CCTTTTTTATTTCATACCTATACTTAGGCTATCGAGGTGAGTTTATGTTAGACAAAGAAGTTGAATATTTTTTAAATAGAGAAGAACAAAGACAAAATAATGGCATTGAGCTAATTGCCTCAGAGAATTATCCCTCTATTGAAGTTAGACAGGCTCAATCTTCCATCTTTACGGCAAAATATGCGGAAGGATACCCTGGACACAGATATTATGGTGGGTGTGAAAATGTTGATGCAGTAGAAAATATCGCTAGAGAAAGGCTGAAAAAATTGTTCAATGCCAGCTATGTTAACGTTCAGCCTCATTCTGGATCGCAGGCAAATTTTGCTGCCTATCATTCCCTTCTTAATCCTGGTGATAAAGTACTTTCTTTGACTTTAAATGATGGGGGACATTTAACCCATGGCTCAAAAGTATCTTTTTCTTCCCATGATTATAATTTCGTTTTTTATCCATTAGGGGATAATGGCAAGCTCGATTACTCAATAATTAAAAGTAGGCTAGACGAAGAAAATCCAAATTTGTTTTTGGCTGGTTATAGTGCCTACCCCTTCGATATAGATTTTAAGAAAATGAGGCAATTAATTGATGAGCATAATGCCAAGGCAAAAATAAAGACTTTCTTTATGGTCGATATGGCTCATATTGCTGGCATTATTGCGGCGAAATTAATGCAAAACCCCGTTGAATATGCAGATATTGTTACTTCAACCACTCATAAAACCTTAAGAGGGCCAAGAGGTGGAATTATATTATCGAATAGATTAGATTTAGCTAAAAAAATAGACTCTTCAGTTTTCCCTTATACTCAAGGCGGACCACTTGAACATGTTATAGCTGCTAAGGCAATTTGCTTTGGCGAAGATTTAAAACCTGAATTCGTGGCTTATATGAAAAACGTGTTAGAAAACACTAGGATTGCTAGCAATGCTTTAGCTAAAGAGGGGGCGAAAGTATCAGGGAGCGAGAATCATTTATTCTTATTAGATGTTTTATCTTCGTATGGCTTAAATGGGAAACAAGCACAAGAAAGATTGGAAAGAATTGGGATAACTACAAATAAAAACATGATACACGGCGACACCCTTACCCCAAATTTAACTAGCGGGCTTAGGATTGGTTTTGCGGCCGCAACTAGCAGGGGCTGTAATAAAAATGATGCCATAAAGGTTGCATCTTTAATCGATAGGGTATTAAAAGAAAAGAATGATGATTTTGATGCCCTTCCTTATAAAAATGAGGTCGCGGACATAGTGGCCAATTGGAAGGACGTTATGAAACTTGTTTATTAGTCACTTTCATTTTCTTCATTAAGCCTTTGTTTTATTTTATAGGGATTTAGAGTAGACTTATTTAGCGAGTTTTGAGGTTTTTATATGGAAGAAAAGCTAAATGATCAAGAACAAGTTAGGCTTGATAAATTACCTAAATATTTAGAATTGGGAGTTGATCCTTTCGGCTCTAGATATGATTGGAAAGACCAAATCAAGGATATTAGGGCAAAATATGGGGATTTATCAGTAGAAGAATTGAGCGAGAAAAACATTGAAGTCAATGTTGCCGGTCGTCTTATGGCCATTAGAAGAATGGGCAAGGCTAGTTTTGCCAATATAAAAGACGAATATGGTTCCATTCAAGTTTGGATTGGCATCAATGTAGTTGGCGAACACGATTATTCGGTTTTTAAACTAGCTGATTTAGGTGATATAGTCGGCATTAAAGGCATATTGATGAAATCAAGAACCGGTGAGTTAACTATTAAAGCCGAAAAATATACCCATATTACAAAATGTTTAAAACCATTGCCAGAAAAGTTCCATGGTTTAACCGATACCGAAGATCGCTTTAGGAAACGTTACCTCGACATGATAATAAATGAAGACTCTAGAAGAGTTGCTTTAATGCGTCCGGCAATTATTAAGGAAATAAGGAATTTCTGTGATAACCTGGGGTTTGTAGAAGTAGAAACTCCTGTCCTTTCCCCAATTGCAGGTGGGGCGTCGGCTAGACCTTTTATTACTCATCACAATGCTTTAGATAAAGATTTTTATTTAAGAATAGCCACCGAATTGAATCTAAAGAAAGCCATGATTGGTGGGATTGATAGGGTTTATGAAATTGGAAGAATCTTCCGTAATGAAGGTATTGATACCCGCCATAACCCTGAATTTACTACCATTGAGTTATATCAAGCTTATGGAGACTTAACCGATATGAGGCACTGGGTTGAAGGCTTATTCAAGGACATTGCCGAAAAAATAATCGGACAAGATATTATTACTTGGGGCGATATTCAAATCGATTTCTCAAAGCCATTTAAATGGATTTCCATGACTGAAGCCATTAAAGAAAAAACAGGTATCGATTTTACTAAGGAAATGAGTTTTGAAGAAGCCGTTGAATTAGCTAAAAAGCATAACGTCCCCCTTGAAAAGAGTTGGAATTCTACCGGATATATAATTCAAGCCTTCTTTGACGAATTCGTTGAAAAGACTTTAATTCAACCTACATTCATCCATACTTATCCAATTGAGGTTTCTCCTCTTACTAAGAAAACCGAAGACCCACGCTTTGTTGATAGATTTGAATTCTTTATTGGCGGTTTTGAATTTGGGAACGCCTATAGCGAGTTAAACAATCCTTTTGATCAAATGGAAAGGTTTAAAGCCCAATTAGAAGCTAAAAATAGAGGCGATGAGGAGGCTAACGATATTGATTATTCCTTTATGGATGCTATGAAATATGGAATGCCTCCAGCTGGTGGAATAGGAGTTGGGATTGATAGACTTTGTATGCTTTTCACCAATACTCAAAATATTAGGGAAGTTCTATTGTTCCCGACAATGAAAGACGAAAAATAACATTAAATGAATATTAACGGGTGGCTTCGGAAAGAAATCACCTGTTTTTTATAAGCAATATTATCGATAATCGCATATAAATTGTTGAAAAATCATATGTTGATCGAACTGATTAGTTGGGGATAAATGCTATGATCTTGATAATTGTTGTCGTAGTAATATTTGTACTATTTTTAGGGCTTGTCGCCTTTTTAAGAATTTTTTCCAAAAACGAAGATCATGATGGACGCGATGAATACGAATCATCGAAATTTGGAGAAGTTGGTGAGAAATATGTAGCAAACGAATTGAACGAAATTGTTAAAAAATATGGTGGCTATTTATATAACAATTTTTGTTTTGAAGATGAGAAAGGATTTTCTTCTGAGATAGACCATATTTTAATTACAAAAGGTGGTGTCTTTGTAATTGAAACAAAAACGAACAAAGGAAAAATAATTGGCAATGAAGATGATAAATTTTGGATATGTATAAAAAAGGATTATCAAGATGACAAGCAATTTAAAAATCCAATAATTCAAAACCAAGGCCATATTAATCATTTAAGAAGGATGCTTAACCATAACCCACCTAAAATGATTTCGATGGTAATTTTTCCTATAGCGGACATTTCTTCTATCAATAGTCCTATTGTTCATAATATGGGAAGTGCATTGTCTTTTATCGCTGATTTAACTATAAATAGTAAGAAATCGAGCGATTTTGCAAAGAACATAAACGAAAGAATTAAAAAAATCCAAGATAATTATTCCATTAGCAAAAAGAGACATCTTCAGAATATACACGATCATTTTTAAATGTCGTGTGAGCCTTTTTGCTTTTTGATTAGCAACTATATATTAAGGCCTCTCGCCTTAACGGATGATAATTTCATTTCATTGATTTATGCTTTATCTATCCTTATAATACTAAAGCCTTATTTAGAAGGACATAAGGCGCACATGCTTCTATGGTCGCATAGAGCCATCTAAGGCGACCCGAAGACCGAATTTAGGAGGTGCAAGCAAGATGGAAAAGTATGAAATCATGTACATCCTTTCCGCTACATTAGATGATGAAGCAAGAAAGGCTGAAATCGAGAAACTCCACGGAATCTTAACTTCTAATAAAACAACTATTAGAAACGTTAATGAGTGGGGACTCCGTGACTTTGCCTATCCAATCAAAAAACAAACCAAAGGTTATTATGTAGTTTTAAAAGTAACTGCCGATGCTGCCGGTTTGAAAGAATTTGATCGTTTAGCAAGGCTCGACAACCAAGTCATCCGTTTTCTTATCACCGTTGATAAGGATTAACCAAAACTATTTAGGAGGACTTATTTATGGTTAACAATGTCGTATTAGTTGGTCGCTTAACTCGCGACCCTGAACTTCGTAAGACTACTTCTGGAATGAGCGTGGCTTCCTTCACCATTGCCGTAGATGATTCTAGAAAAGGTCCAAACGGAGAAAAAGTTACTATCTTCATGCCTGTTTCTCTTTTTGGAAAAGGCGCGGACACCGTTGTTAAATTTATTCGAAAAGGAAATTTAGTTGGGGTAGTCGGTAGATTAACTCAACGTAAATACGTTAGACGTAGCGATAATGTCGAAGTAACTTCAACTGAAATTGTTGCTACTAACGTTGAATTTATGGAATCAAAATCTAACAATGCTTCCGATTCTATGTATACCCAAGATGTCAATAGCAATGTTAGCCAACCCTCCCAACAAGTACAACAAGAAAGCAAAGACTTAGATTCTATCGATATTGTCGATGATGATCTTCCGTTTTGATTTCTAGAAAGGATTTTTATGGCTTTTAAGAAAATGCGTTCACGCCGTAAGGTTTGTTATTTCAAGAAGAACCATGTCAAATATGTAGACTATAAGGATGTCGAATTATTGCAAAGGTTCATTTCTTCTGATGGCAAAATTACTCCACGTGCAATAACTGGAACTTCTGCCAAATATCAACGCCAACTCGCTGTCGCGATTAAAAATGCTCGCTTCATGGGTTTGCTTCCAGAAGTTAAGTAATAAATATCAATTATGCCTCGTCTAATCGGCGAGGCTTTTTTAATGCATTTATGGCTTTATGAAGAAATTGGTGGTATCCTTTTTTGTTGGCGAGTTGCCATTTGTTATGTTTAAGTATTTAAAAAGTAAGAAAGTATCGTTATTAATACTGCTAGGACTTGCCTTTTCTTCTTTTGGCTTAGCCTCTTTTAAAAGCAGTCAATTAAAAGAAGAGACACTTTCTTTGAATGCGTCTAGTGATCCTTGGGGTTCTATGGATACCTCTAAATATGGAGCTACTTTTCGCGATTTGCTTGCTGGAAAAATAAAAGCAAGCGGTACTAGAACGATTAATTACAAGACGAACAATGATGTTTTGGCAAAGTCTGATGCGGCCTTAAATGGTGCTGGCATTATCCCTTTTTATCATCCCGACACGGATTCGACCACGAATTGGAACAAAGAACATGTTTGGCCTGATTCTAGAGGCGCCGGAAAAACTGGTCCGGGCTCTGACCCTCAAATGCTTAGACCGGCTGACAAAAGCGAAAATAGCAGCAGGGGTAATTATTTTTATGGACCTAACGAATCTCGGCAATGGGATCCCTCTTCTTTTGGATATTACCAAGCTAGAGGTGAAGCAGCCAGGATAATTTTTTATGTTGCTACTAGATATGCAAGCAATGGACTAAGCCTTAGTAATAATCCAAATGATTCTTCTTCCATGAAGACCATGGGTACGTTACGTTATTTAGTTGATTGGAATAATGAATATCCTGTAACTAAGCAAGAAATAAGAAGAAACAATTATCTTCATAATGCTGGCTTTGCTAGAAACCCTTTTATAGATCATCCAGACTGGGTAAATTATATTTGGGATGCAAACGGATTAAGGAATACGCCATATAACGGTTCTAGTACTATAGATCCAAATATAAAATTGACTTTGAATAAAACATCCTTATCACTAGAACAAGGCGAGGTCGATTATTTAAATGTAACTATATCCGGGGCAGATGAGAAAACTTTGGTTTGGGACAACGAATCTGACGATGTTATTTCCTTAACTAAAACAGATGATCCTAAAACTGTTAGGCTAGATGCTTTAAAAGAAGGAACTTCTACTGTTACTGTTTATTCTAGTGCTAACCCTTCAATTTATCTAACTTGCCAAATAAATGTCACGATTAAGCAGCAAACTTCTTTTGAATTAGAGGAAGGCTCAGTTTTATTTAAAGATAGTTTATTCGATTATAAGGGAGTTAGGGTTGACGGTTCTAATATCGTTATTTATCCACAAGGGTCTTTAACGTTAAAAAATGAAGAAAATAAAGAAATCAATTTTATAGATTTAGAAGGGGACGGGTTAAGCGAATTGTCCTTTATTGCTGGTGAAAATATGACCAATTATTCCAATTATTTATTTGATGACGATGGAATGAATTTACCAAACGTGAAATTTCTAAAGATAATAAATCATACCGATGGTGAGGCAGTATTAACTAATTTTTCAATTAAATACCTAGATCAAGATGGCATTAAAGAAAATAAAAACCCCGAAGTTTCTTCTGGGTGTAGCGGCTCGATTGTTGCCTCGTCTAGTTGCTGCGTGATTGTTTTGCTTTTTGCAGTTGTCTTGTTCGCGTTTAGAAAAAAGAGAGAAAATTAATATATGGGTACCTTATTTTTGCTAGCTAACTCAGTAATAGTTGGAATTATTGCTGTTATTGCTGTTGTATCTATTTCAATGGCCATTTGCTTTTATCTCATTTCATTAAAAGATAAAGAAAGCAAATAAAAAGTTTTCTCCTTATTCAAACATAAGCAATAACTAGGATATTTTATAACTTAAAGTTATAATATCTTTATGTCGAATAATAATTTTTATAGTAGCAAAAATATTAGTCAGTCATCATCTAGAAAGAAGAAAGCATTTAAGAACCTTTCAATGTCCGATTCCCTTCGTTTGATGAGAATTAGGACCCTTTTCATCATTTTATTTGAACTAATATTAATCGTAACTGCCGTTGTTTTATATTTTTATGATTATCCAAAAGGCTTTAAACAATTTATGAAACCGGCCTATTGGATTATTGCTTTAGTTGCTTTTGTGTGTCTTGATTTCTTATTTTTATGGTTTTCCGAAGTCAAATTATCGTCCATTAGACAAAAAAGCGATCTAGATGCTGCCTCAATTATTGGGTCTGATGTTCAGGAGGCTTATAACTTTGGTGAAATCGGTTTAGTTGTTATAGACGAGAACGGTTTAGTCATGTGGGATAACAATTTATTTAGAGATAGAAATATAGATCTTCTTGACGTTGATCTTCTTGAATGGCAGCCAAAATTAAAGGAACTAATTGGCCCAAATGTTCCTTCGGATATGGCCGTTAAAATTGAAGTCAATTCCCATAATTATTCAGTTAAGTATTTAGCTGATGCTAGGCTTTTTATTTTTAAAGATGTAACAGATTATGAGCAAATATTTTCTTATTCCAAAGAACAGGCAACGGTTATAGGGATAATAATGCTTGATAACTATTCTGATATAGCAGGGAAAACAGAAGACGATAACAATGACCTTGTATCTAAAGTTAGAGGCGTTGTTTTTGATTATTGCAAGGAATACGAAGTCCTTTTAAGAAGGTTTAGAAGCGATTCCTATTTTATGGTGTGCAATTTCTCTTCCCTTGAAAAAATGGAAAAGGATGGTTTTTCTATTTTAGAAAAAGTAAGAAGCCTTGGAAAAGGGCAAAATGTCATACCTACTTTATCAATTGGGATAGCCCATGATTTTCCTAATGTCACCAAATTAAATGAAATGGCTTCTAGTGCGATTGATATCGCCATGTCTAGAGGCGGTGACCAAGCTGTGGTTTCTAAATACGGCGAAGACTTAAAATTCTATGGTGGGAAGACTGCCGCTATAGAAAATACAGGCAGGGTTCAATTCCGCTCCGTTGCAGATTCAATAATTGGTTTAATTAAAAATTCTACTGGAGTCATTGTTTCCGGGCATTTAGATATGGATATGGATGCTTTAGGCGCTTGTCTAGGAGTTATGGCTATTTGTAATTATTGCCAAAAGCCATGCCAAATTGTCTACGATCCAAAACTAACCGAAAAAAAGACTCGTTATGCTTTCCAAGGTGCTTTTTCAAAAACAGAATTTGAAAGAATGACTATTTCGCCAAAAGAGGCAGAAGAAAGAATTCGTCCATCGACTTTAATGGTTGTTTGCGATGTCTCCGTTCCATCATTAGTCATGGGGCAAAAAGCATTGGAAAAATCCGCGAAAACAATAGTTATAGACCATCATAGAAGAGGAGAAAATTTCATAGATAAGCCTGTTCTTAGCTATGTTGATCCTAGTGCTTCTAGCGCTTCGGAAATATTAGCAGAGTTTATTCACTATGCGACTGCCAACCCACGTATTGAATTACCTCAATCTTATGCTACCTTGATGCTTTCAGGAATGTTCCTAGATACTGGTTTCTTTAAATCTAAATCAACCGGTATACGCTCGTTTGAAGCGGCTGAGATACTTAAAGAATATGGGGCTGATAATTCTTTGGCCGATGATTACTTAAAAGATGAATATGAAGAATATGCCCTTATTACTAAAATTGTTTCCACATTAAGAACTCCATACACCGGAGTTGTTTATTGTGTAGCCGATGAAAAATATGTTGTTGAAAAATCCACTTTAGCAAAAGTCGCTAATCAAATAATGCGCTTAAAGGGCATAAATGCTTGTTTTGTCATTGGCAAAGTAACCGATAAAGAAACTAAAATATCGGCTAGAAGTGACGGCTCTATCAATGTGCAAATCCTTTGTGAAAAACTAGGTGGCGGCGGTCACTTCGACATGGCGGCGGCTACATTTATTAATACACCTGTCGCGTCAGTTGAAGGAAAGCTGCTTGACACGTTAGATTTATATTTATCTGAGG
>DOQE01000094.1:0-4393 GCA_003512585.1 Bacillota bacterium
GTATCTTTCAATATTTCTACAAAAACATTAGATTTTTTTGATTTATTTTTTCAGAAAAAATGTATATTAAGTTGCAAAAATTTATCGTTACAAAAAAGCAATATTTTTCTTTTAAAAGAATGAAAATGAAGTTTTTCTTGCAATTTTCGCGGGGGGGGGTTACAATGTCAGGCTAAAAATGGAGGATAAAATGTAAAATGAAAAAGTTTTTAGTATCGGTTATAGTCTATTCAGCTGCTGCGATAGCGCTTGTCGGATCTGGATTTTCCGTTTGGTATTTTGGAAATAATCAAGTCGAATCAACAAATACTTTATCCGTGGAAGTCAAAAATCTTTTAAAGATTGGCTCTTTAAGCGGTGGAAGCGACGGAAAATTAGTTTTTGATCAAACTAGCGATGGCAGAAAGGCTGCCATGAATAATGTCACTGATGATATTTCTTCTATCGAAGCCACCGGTTTGACTTTTGCTCTTAATAATGAAGGGAATAAAACCATTTCTTATACTAGCCCAACCGATGGAGTTGATAATGGTACTTTTGGGGCTGATGAAGTTAGAGTAGAGATTAAGACAAAAATCACTTTAAACGAAACATTAGCTAAATACGTAACTGTTGATACTACTGAGGAAAGTATGGAAGGAACTGGTACTACCTTTAAGTATACCTGGTCTAATCAATCGTTAGATTTATCTACTTTTGTTACTTTTAAGTATGCTACTTATACCAATCAATATGATTCAGTGACTGGCCATGCTACTAGAACTACCTTTACTTCAGCCGAACCTTTAAACGAAGAAGAATATAAGGCTATGAAAACGGAAGTTAGTGGCATTACTGGCAATGCGATAACTTTTGAAACCACAGCAACTTTAGTTAAGTAATTATTTTAAATTTGGGGAGGAAAGCTTAATGATTCTACTTGGAATCGCGACTGAGATATATATAGTTTGTCTTGCTGTAATATTATGTTTCGGTTTCGCTTTCCTCTTTCTTTCTTTTTGCTATTTTAAATCAAAAAAGAAACTTTTTTCTAATGGTCTTGAAGATGAAGAAATAAAAAAGGAAATAGAAAAGGATTATCCGAAGATAATCAAAAAGAAGAAAAATAGGTCTATTTCCGATTTTATTAAACGCAAAGAAAAAGGAACGAAAAGTTCTTTTTTGATTTATGATATCATCGTTTCCGCTCTTTATGGATTTCTTATTGTTTTAGTATGCTTCGGATTACGTCCTGTTTTTTCTAACGAACATATTTTTGTTTTTGATAAGGCGATGATGATAATTGAAACTTCATCGATGGAAACGGTTNNATATTTGAAAGAAAACAATTTAGACAAAGACGAACATAGAATTAACCATTATTCGTTTGTCTCTATTGAAAAGATTAGCCAAGAGCAAATGACACTTTATGATGTTTATGCTTTTAAAATGTATGATTTCGAAACAAAAAAAGATATTACCATTGTCCATAGACTAATTGAGATAAAGGAAAAGGATGGAGAGACTTTATATACATTTAGGGGTGATTCCAATTCCTCTTCATTGCTTTTAGAAAAAGAAATCCCCTTTGATAGGATTATTGGTAGATTTAGTGGTTATAAAAATGAATTCTTAGGGTATCTAATTGTTTATTTACGTTCTTCCATAGGCATTATTACGATTACAACTACTTTTTTGCTTCTATTAATTTATTCTTCCTTAAACTCAAAACTAGAAATAGAACATGATAAACGATATTTATTGCTTTTTAGCGATTATATTAAAAAGATTAATTCAAATTTCAAAAGTTTGGTTTTCAACAAGATTGACGAACATGAGTATTCTTATTCTTCCTTTTTGAATAAGGGGAAAGTAAAGATAGAAGGTTTAGATATCCCCTTAACCAATTATGAAATTGTTTTAAGCAAGGCCAGCAAAAATGCCTTTAATATTGAAGGGTATGTTGAAAAATTCGTTTTTAATAAGCAAGAGGCGTATTTATTGGATGAAACTTCCTCAATTAATTTTATTGGAAGTGAAAACGTTGCCTACTCTTTGCTTTTGAAAAAAGAAATAGCTTATAAAGATAGTAGCCAAGCCATGTTGTTTTTATATGCAAATGAAGGGAAGGAAAATGATTAGGAAATACTCATTGCTTTCTTCTTTTCTTCTAATTGGGGTAGTGGTTGCTAGTTTTGGCACGGGTTTCTCTTTGTTTTATTTTGCAGAAAAAGAAAAGCAAATAACTAATAACAATACGGTTGAAATAAATAAGAAATATCCTAGTGAATTTGGACATTTGAAAGTCTCTTTTTTCGATGATGAGGGGAAAGAAGAAACAAAACCATCTTTATTGATTGCCCAAAACGATATTGAAATGGCCGAATTTATTGAATTGGAATTCACTTTTTCTTCTAACTTGGAAGAAAATAGTTATGATTTTTCCTCTTTTTCCTATTCTTTTGTCTATGAAATAAAAATTAACGAAGAATTGGAAGATTATTTTCAGTTTGACTATCCATTTTCTACAACTTCTTCCTCCATTAAAGGATATTGGTACGGGTCAGGTCCGGTTTTGAAAAAGGATTTAGAAGACGTAGTGAAATCCAGCTTGAATGTTTCTATTACTTATAAAAGCGGCATGAATCCTACTAGCTATGATGATTTTAAAACTCTCTCTAGCAAAATAAATCACATTACTTCTCCCTATCTTACGTATTCATTCTCTTTTATTCCTACTTTTATAGGGGGTAATTCGATATGAAAAGGAAGTTTTATTTTGCTTTAATCGCTTTGTTTTTATTCCCTTTATCTATCATAAAGGAAGCCTATTGCATTTATAATTTCGGACAAGCAGAAAATGAGGTTCATGTTGAACAAAACGGCATTATTGATGATGTAAAGCCAAATTATATGCTCGACGAAAACATCTATACTGTCTATTTCTTTGCCCAAAAAGATATGGCTAGTTGGATTTTTTCTTCTTCTTCTTTTTCTGAAGAAACCCTTGATTCTTTATTGGAAGAGCATTCCTCTTCCATAGGCGAAGAAAGTGGATACTGGGAGGATTTGGGCGATAGTCAAGTAGGCATTGCCAAAAATAAATTCGGCTATAAAAAATTAACAATGGTCGATACTTCTATTTCGATTGAGCAATTTAACGGTATAGGTGAACCAACGACCACTTCCAAAGATAAGTATGGCTACCCAATTTTATTCACTGGTTGGACTGCCGATATTAATTCCGCCATAAATTATGGTTTTGCAACCCAGGGCAATTATAACTACATCAGTGCCTTTGATGATTTAGGAAAAATCGATGTACAAGATATAAACGGTTCCCCTAGCGCTGATAAGGTTATTTTTGTCTATCCTATTTATACATCTGGAAAAAACTATAATGCCTCCAAACAAGAAACAGCGGTCAGGCTTCATAATGAAAAAGCCGTAACCATAAGTACTAAAAGCGGGACGGATACCATTTTTGAAAGCGAACTATATTTTTCCCAAAAAGGGGAAGATAATTCTAGTTATTATTTCTATAACAATTTGACTATCGGCAAAAATGATGTCTATTACTTAGATTTCGGAGTTTCTGTTTATTCTTCTTATAGCTGGGGATGGTCGGGGACTTGGTGGAATTTTTATGATGGAAAAAATTCCAAGACCAATGTTGGAAATTGCAAAGCCTTGCTTTCTGGGAAAGCTACTAGCAATGCCGAGATTAAAGGCGAAGGCACTTATAATATTTATGTCTATGTTTTAAATAGAAGCTATAATTCTTATAATAGAAGTTTGGATTTTTCTTCCATAAATAGGTCTTCTAGACCTTTGGTTTATTATCAAGATCCTGACAATAATTCATATTCTGGCCAAATAACCTCATTTTCTGACGGGAATTCTTTCTCTGCTTATGTAAAGGTAGAAAAAATTTATGATTTTGCTTTGATTGGCGCGAATAATCCGTTTTCTTTTTCTTCTGGTGCCGAATTCCATAGCTGCTTTAAAAATTTAGATGTTACCGATTCTTCTTTAAGCGGTCTTTGGAACATCTATATGGTTGATAACGTCTATATAGATGGAGCTTTAAACCCTTCTTTCATGAGCTTTGGAAATTATTCGGTCAAACGCAACGTTTTTGGTGTTTTAACTTCTAGTAATGATATTTCTTCTTTTAAGATAGGAAAATTAAATTCGAACTTCTTGACTTACCTAAAAAAAGAAGAAGGGAAAACCTTCTATACGATTGATGATAGCGATAATAACGGAACCGTTTTTTCTAGCGATGTTACCGCTTCGGATTTTTTGAATAAAGAAAATTTGCCTTGTGGATACCCTTCCTCTACAAATGGATACTTTTTCAATACCAAGACTAATCATGGGAATTATTATAGTATCGCCATTAAGGTTGATT
>DOQE01000094.1:4421-5381 GCA_003512585.1 Bacillota bacterium
ATGGAAGCATTAGCAATATATCGATTGCCTTATCTCCTCATGTAATAGATTCGTATTTGATTTATATTTATAAAGAAGGAACCATTTTTTCTAAAACCGATGGCTTTATTGACATAGATGTTACTAGCGCCTCTTTTTATGGTTATATGGAAATTAAGGCTAATTCAAGGTTAGATAACGATAGCATTGTTTATATTAAGCAAAATGAAGATGGAACTAGTTATACAAAGTATAATTTTAGTAAGCTTTTGGAAAACTCTTATTGTTTGATTGATCATTTAAATAATAAGGAAATCGGCGTTGGAAAAAATATAAAAAGACATATTGTTTGTTATTTAAAATTAAAATCATAGGGACGTATATAAAAAATGCCTTTCCAAAGAATTAAAAGCTTTCATATCGTTATTATCTAGTAAATTAAACTAGATGTCTTGACATTTGTTACTAGGTTATTATCATTAAAGGCATGAAAGCAACTAAATTTAAACTTCCTCAATATACCTTAGCCCAAGAATTATGGAATTCCATTTCGCATGGATTAGGGGCTATATTTATGGCTATTGGGGGTGGGTTTTTAATTGAAAAGGCTTGCTATGAATCTAATTGGGTTGGCATTTTCAGCTGCTCTATTTTTGTTTTTGGCGTTTTCTTGATGTTTTTAATGTCTTGCCTTTACCATAGTTTAGCTAAAAACAAGGGCAAGCAAGTACTTAGGGTTTTAGATCATGATTTTGTCTATGTGGCAATTATGTGTACTTATGTTCCTTATTGCTTAATTAGTCTAAGCAAGATTCCTAATTCTTCTTTTCCTTGGGGCTATGTAATTTTAGGAATTGTTTGGGCAGGGTGTATTACGGGTATCACATTAAATTCTATTAATATGAAGAAGTTCAATGTGCTTTCCATTACTTTATATGTCGTATTGGGATCAACTATTTGCCTTGCTTTTTATCCATTATC
>DOQE01000094.1:5397-5972 GCA_003512585.1 Bacillota bacterium
TTATCGCTTTGCCTTGAAGGGGTGTTGCTGTTAGCTTTTGGCGGAGTTTCCTATTGGATCGGTGCAATCTTATACGGACTAGGCGGAAAGAAAAACCTATGGTTTCACACCGTTTTCCATTTCTTTGTCCTTTTTGGGGCGATTTTAATGTTCTTTTCTATTTATTTTTATGTTCTTTAATCTTTTAAAACTAATTCGATGGGACAATGGTCTGAGCCTAAAACATCAGTTAAGATTAAACTATCTTCAACCTTATCTATAAATCTAGAAGAAACTAGAAAATAATCGATTCTCCATCCGGCGTTTCTTTCTCTTGCTTTAAAGCGGTAACTCCACCAGGAATATTTTATTTCCTCTTTATGGAAATATCTAAAAGTATCGATGAACCCTTTGCTTAGCAAAGAAGAGAACCATCTTCTTTCCTCCTTTGTAAACCCGGCATTATGTTCATTTGCCTTTGGGTTTTTTATATCTATTTCTTCATGGGCAACATTTAAATCCCCGCAATAAATAAGGGGCTTGGTTTTATCTAATGTAGTTAGGTATTTTGCCATTTCTTCTTCAAATTTTTCTCT
>DOQE01000140.1:0-4211 GCA_003512585.1 Bacillota bacterium
CTTTATTGTTGCCTAATAATTTGCTCGCGTCTAAATAGCCTATTTGTATGTTGCTTTCTATATCTTCTTTTTTAAAAGAAAGCATCTTGCCTGCAACTCTAGATGGCCTAATTAAGGTAACGTTAGGCAAAGAAAAATATTCTTGCTTTTGGGCAGTGGGGAAGGAGTCTAGATAGATTGCCATTACTTTATCTGCCCCTAGATTAAAACAAAAATCAATTGGTAAATTGTTTTTCCATCCTCCATCAACATATTTTTCTTTTCCGATTTTATAGATTGGAAAAGCCGGGAAACAACTTGCTGATGCAAGAAGATAATCTACTGCCTTGTTTCTATTTAAATCATTCAATAGAATATCGACTTCGCTTAAACTTGGATATTTGCAGGTCACTATTCCTACTTTTGTATTTATTTTGCTAAAGTCTATTGGTCCTATTGCTTCTTTTACTAGCTTTTTAAAAGGAGCAATGTCGACTCCGAAATTTTTAAAGTAACTTTTAACTACTTTTTGGAATTTGCTTTTTGGATTTAAAGAAAAGTGCTTTAAAAAATTTTCATCTATATCAAAGCCATCCTTAAATATTTTTTCTGCTGAAATGTTTCTCCATAATTCACTAGCCAAATCATAATTATTAGAAGCAAACATAGCTCCATTAAGAGCCCCAATAGATGTGCCTGTGACTATATCGAAATCAATTTTTTCTTCTTTTAAAAACTTATAGACGCCCAATTCATAGGCTCCATAAGCACCGCCTCCGCATAAAGCCAACCCTAATTTCATATAGGCTTAGTATAGCATTACTAGCTTCTTCTTTTAATGTTTTTGGCTAGTATAAAGATAACTTGCAATGGCAAGCCAACAAACATGATGTACCAAATTGATTCTGGCGGATCCTTAAAGAATTGAAATTGGCAAACAAATGAAATCAATAAAGTCCACATGAAAGCAGAAAACAAAATCAAAACCCAAAGGCCGTCGTGATAAAAGAAGTGGTCTTCAACCGCAAGTAAGAAAAAGGTACAGGGAACCATCCATATAAAAACGGACCAACAAGGATCGGAGGTAGACCCAATGGGAATAAAATAAGAAGAAAAGAAGACGCACATGGCAACAATTATGGCAACCATTACAGTCATGCCCATGATTATCGGTCTATTGGGATCGGCTTTTTCTTCTTTTGATTTAATGGCTTCTTTTGTTTCTTCTTCGCTTTTTTCCGAAACCAGATAATCTAAACTAACCCCATAAAAAGAGCAAAAATCCATTAATATATCGACAGAAGGCAAGGCGTAACCAAGTTCCCATTTGCTTATGGATTTGTCACTATAATGGATTAGGGCTGCTAATTCATTTTGCGTTAATCCTTTTGCCTTTCTTAAATTGGCTAGGTTTTTACCGACTATCGTGGCTAGATTTTCCATGGCAAAATATTAAGGTATCGAAGAAAATAAATCAAATTTAAGTTATTAGTAGTGGTTTGTAACGCCTGTATAACTAGTTAGGTTATTGGCTTGATTTCCTAATTGGTTATAGTAGGAGACTACTGCTTTTTCTTCTTGCTTTACGCTTGTACGTTTCCATGCAGTGACGACTTTTACTTTGTTAGAATCTGACCAAGCATTTATATATTTTCCAGTTTCAACGTTTTTTAAAGATGCATTAAACTTTGCCCTAATGTTCAATATGTTTAAAGATAATTCGCCGTTTGCGCTGCTTAAAGTCTTGTTCCCATTGGTCAATGTTTTCCCGCCTAAAGTTATGTTAAGTTCATTCAGTTTGTCACTGCCCGATAATTTTTCCATATCTAAAGAAAGAGTGAATTCGGGCTCTTCTAAAGCGTTTTGCTTTGAATTATTAAAGGAATAACTCTTTAGTATGTCTTCTGCATGCTTAGCGGTAGATACCTTATCGTTTTTTGTTATGCTTTCCATCATGGAGTCGGTTAGGCCAAATAAGTTCCCCAATATATAGCCTAGTGGATTTTCAGAGAACAAATCGCCTGTAAACTTTCCCTCATAAAGTTTATTGCTTAACTTTCCGTCGTCCCATCTTTGATAATAGACCAAGCCCTTATCGTTTTCTCCTGATACGTGGTAGTAAAAATTGATATATCTAGTTCCGGGAGTAATGCCAGGAGCGTTTACTAAAACAATCATATCCATGCTCATCACACCTAATACTTTTACTTCTGCCCCTTGCAAGCTAATGTAAAAATCAAAGGATATATCTACCGTTAAAAACGACACGCTTCCACTTAGATGATAAGTCGAAGTGTAATCGTTATCTTTATCGCTTCCTAGCGTTGCTGAGGAAAGTAAAAACTCAAGCATTGTCTTAACTGATGAATAATCAGAAAATTGGTTTTTGTCTTGTCCTTTGAAATTGGAAGAAAGCTCATCATCGCTAACTTTTGTATCAACATTACTTATTTCAATTTTTACTATCTTTTTATTATTGCCGCCGAAATTAAATGTTGAGTCGATACCAATATAATTTATCGTTCCATATTTTTCTATCTGGTTTCCTTCTTCATCTTGAACTAATTCTTTTTTGTCAAACCCGACTCTAATCGTTAAGTCTTCCGTATTTAAAAGAACATCTTTTTTTATTACGAAAACATCCTCATTTTCGCTTACTTTGGCCCCGCCTTGGTCTTTTAAGATTGATGTAGCTACTAGTTCAAGGTATTTTCCGTCTTGTAAAAGTTTGATCAATCCAACATTTGAAACGATTGAAAATAAATTTGTTAGGCGTTCAAAACGAGGGTCTGTTGATTCTAGCAAAGAGGAGACGGTATTTATGATTCCATTTAATGAATGAATGGAAAAAGCGGCTTTGATTCCATTTTTATTGCTTGGATCAATTCGTTTCGTTGCTTTTCCGTCATTACTATTCGGATCGATCCTATTTTTAGAATTATATTCAACTAGCATCGCGTTAGTAGAAGTAGACAAAGCGGAAGTCAAATCATTTTCGTTTTCTTTTTCTTTGCCTTCTACATCTATTTTAAGTTGGTGATCGTTTATATATTCGGCTTTTCTATCGGTTATATTCAATATGCCAGAACCTTTTGCCTCCGTTAAATCAAAAGCAAAGCTGGCGTCAAAAGTAAACCCTTGTTCCAATCTTCCATAAGTTTCTTTGATATGGGTTGAAGCGTAATCGCTTGTATAGATGCTACTTGTATTTTCATCAAGGACATAACCTTTTACATTCATTTTGCTTCTTCTTGAGTTATCGAAATTCAAAAAGGAATTCGCAACGCTTTCTAAATGATATAAAGGCACGTAGTTTTCTTTATTTTCTAAAGTCCCTAAAACAAAACCATCTAAATAAAGAGTTCCTTCTAAGGTGAACGAGGCAAACTTGGCTTTATTAAAATCGATTTGAAGAAGAGCAAGCGAATTTATGGATCTAGAAAAGGATAAAGATAATGTTCCGGCGTTTTCGCTTCCGCTAATTTTAGATAGGTCTAATACTATATCTATTTGATTATTGCTCGATTTTAATGATTGTATAAAAGGCAAGATTTCATCGTATTGATTGTTTTTTATACCAATCATTATTGGCGAATTTATTACGGCATCCATGGCTTCTTTTATGGCAGATAGGGATGTTAATAAACCGCTAGAAGAAGAATCTATTTCTTGATTTGAATCGTTGCTTGAAAAAATATTTTTAATATTAGTGATTAAATTATCTAAAGTAATTTTGCTAGTTTTCGCACATAAGATGTTATTAAAGTTTATATAGATGTCGTTATTTTCTTTCAAGGCTGCTATTTGCTGCGATTTGCCATTGCATTCAAATAATGCTTTGGCGAACATGTCATTTAGCATATTTCCTGAAAAATCTATGTCGGCATTTAATGTTAGGTAGGCTTCTTCATTTATTTCATCGCGTTTAAAAGTAGTGGACGTCCCCAGTATTTCTTTTTCGAAATGGGTCAATTTAAGTTTTTCATTTTTTGTCGAAATGGAAAATTTCTTTTTATTTGCAATCAAAGCAATATCTTTTATTAAGTCTAGTGAATCTTCTAGTTTTAAATATTCGTTTGGGTTTGCCGGGGCATTTATCGAAACGTTTTCATTTGTCAAACTGCTTTTAATTTTTAATGAAACTTTTTCGTTTATCGAATATTCGTTTTCCGTATAACCTTCATATGGCAAATCAAAACCAGAAAAACATCCATCTTCGTCGCTTTTTAAGC
>DOQE01000140.1:4227-6925 GCA_003512585.1 Bacillota bacterium
ATGGGTATATTCTTTTCGCCAAGAGGCAAATTCCAATGGTAATAGGAAGAGTCAACCATTTTTATGTTGTCTAGGGATTCTAAAATTGAATCAGTAGAAATGCTAGTTCCTTCACTTGGCAAGCCGATAGAATTATCTAATTCTAAAATAGACATTATTTCGTCAAGGACATATGATAATTTTCCATATTTGTAATAATAGATTCCGCCAGTACTTGTATCTACTTGGCTTTTGTTGTTCTCGCCCTTTATTTCTTCGCTAGCAATATTGATTTTGTATTTAAAGGAAGTTGAACTAGGGTTATCTAGATTTTCTAAATCCAAGTATACCCATTCATCAATGCTAGAAATTATAGCTTCTCTTTTCTTCCCCCTATAATTTATTGGCATGTCCAAGGAAATATTTAATCCTTGTATTGAAAAGGTTTTTAATTGGGCTTTCAATTCGGCGTTATCAAAATAGGCTTTGTTATCTAAACCGCCAAAATTCAAATAACCTGTATCGATAGATAAACTAATTCCGTTTATTAATGAATTAAGAAATGATTTTTTTAATTTATCTTTTGCTTCAACGTTATCTTCGCTTGAAATAATACTAGAGCTAGTATTCTCTTCTTCTGAACTTGAAGGATATTTTTCTACTTGGCATGAAGAAAAAAGCAAAGAGGATAGGACCAAAAATGGCACTATCCCCCTTTTTTTGATTATTTGAGAAAAAGTATTTCTCTTCATGCTTTTTAAATTGCTCCTAGCTTATCTTTTGTGGCGAGTAATAATTCCCAGAAATCAATCCTTCCCCGACATATATTGTAGAATAATTTTCGTTTTTGTGTCCTGGCTGATTGGCGAATTCGTTCTTTTCTTCATTAAAATATTGATTAAATGTTGATCCGTTATTCGCCCAATCATCGGTATAAGCACCATTTTCACTAACGTTGGTTAATTTTGCATTTAATCTAAAGGAACAAATTTTTAATTCGCCTTTTAACGCTAATCCCGCTTCTATTTTTAAACCTGTTAAAGCTTTAAATATATTTCCATTAGTATTAGCTATGTCTTGGCAAATTAAGTTTATGTTCGCGCATCCAAGGAAGCTCATGTTCAACGCGGCACCTAAATCTATGGTTAAGCCATGATTATAAGTTAGCCTTTTGTTTTGCTTAGCCTCATCTTCGAATGCGATCGAAGAAGTACATTGATATGATTTTAATATATCTTCGACATGGATTGCTTTTTTACTTGTTGTCTTTTCTTGCCCGGTTTGAGTAGAAGTGCTTGTTTCTCCTTCGAAGAAAGATTCATTGACACCAAGTAGATATTTTAAAAGCCATCCACCCATATCGTTAAAGAAGCTTTCGCCTGAAATAGTAACTGAATCTATTACGTTTCTTAATCTTCCATAAGTTGAATCCCTGCTCATCATAACGATTCCCTTTGGATTGAACCCATCGGCGTAATAGAAGAATTTGACGTCTCTGGAACCAGTATTTTCAAAATCACGGAAATAAGGCATTCCTTCCGGTGCGTTGATTCCTTTTATTGCAGGAATGTTATTTAATTCAGCCCAAAGCATTGTTTGAGCCCCTTTAACTTTGGCGTGTAAAGAAATATTTAAAGCAGTGAAGGAATACTTGCCTAACACTATATCTAACGATGCGTTAAACCCGAATGTCGATGTATTGAAGTTATTATACGCTCCAAGCATTGTAGTGCCGGCGGCATAATCGATTAGGTTGAATAAAGGGTTATAATCTACGATTTTGCTTTCATCGACATTTTTTAACAGGCCGATTGATGAGGCGTCTACATCAAAGCTATCCAATGAAATTGATATTCTTATATCTTTATTTTCATCTCCGACTATAACATCCATGGATTTAAACCCGGCATTTCTATTTGCTTCTACTGGAGTGTCATATTTTGTTATAAGAGTTATTTCCTTATCCAATCCCAATGAAGATCCGGTGAGAACAATTTTGCTTTCGTTTGAAGAAAGAGTAGCTTCTTTAATTAGCTTAGTATTCAATAAATCAAAATAATTGCCGTTAGATATGCTAGATAGCAGTGAAGAAGAAGAATCATTGCTAAAGCAAGTCAACAATCTTGAGAATCTATCATCTTTTTCTTCGTTTTCATTAGTAATATTGAAGGTATTTATTAAATTTTTAACGGTTCCAAATATGGCATCTGTAGATATTTTCCCATAGACGCCATCGGCATTTTGATATCCATTTTCAATTGAGGAAGTAGGGTTAGAGGTATAGGTATCGTTAACTACTTCATTTTTAGAAGAATAAAGGAATTTGAATGTGTTTATGCCATTATTAGTTTCATTGGGATTGACGTCGAGCTTAATTAGGTGATTATTCAAATAATCTTTGTTATGTTCAACTCCATTGATCTGAGCTGAAAGTTCGTTGTTATTTAAAGCAATCTTTCCATCGAATTTAAATCCGGTTTTGTTTAATCCAGTAACGTCATTTGTAGTTTTGCTTAGTATCTGACCGTTTAAACTTAAAGTGGCTTTTTTAGAAGAAACAAAATCATTTACTTGTTCGGATATCCCCTTTAAATGAGACATTTCTTGATATGAATCAATATTATCTAAAGTGGGGACGACATAGTCTTCCGTTGATAAGGATCCGTTTAAGGTGAAGGAGGAAAGCTTAATCGAATCAAAAGTAATGTCTAATAATGCT
>DOQE01000113.1 GCA_003512585.1 Bacillota bacterium
GGCCGTTCCAGTAACCGAACACGTATTTAAAATGATGATATTAGCCTTCGAGGCATCATCGACTTTTTTATAACCTTCCTTATCGAGCTCTGTTGTAATTAAAGAAGTTTCATAGGAATTTACTTTGCATCCCAAACTATGGCAATAATATGTGTTCATAATTTATAGGTTATATTTCTTTCTCATCGTTAATTATTTCGTTATCACCGGACTTAATTAGATTATAAATACGCCTAGATATTAACTTATTTTCTACTAAATTTTTACTCATTTTATCCTTATTGTTTTCATAATAAGCATCAACTACGCCTGCAAGGCGATCAAGCATATGATTAGTTGAGGGATTTTGTAGATAAACATCGAATAAGCACAGGCTAGCATCAAGGCGTCCCTGCCCATTTACAAAATAAATTGAAGAGGAATCATAATCATAATAAGAAGAATAGACTCCTTTTTTCTTTAAAAGGATAAGTCTAGTAAAATAAGAATTAAAAATGGAAGAACCATAATAATCAAAAGGATCGACGCAAGCGGCATCAAAATTCTTCATCAATGACCTATAGGGTTTCTTTAAAAGTTTATTTAAGGAAGATGTATATATTTCATTGACAGTTTTTGAAAAAATAGGGATATATATTTTTTCTTTATTTAACAAATAATAAGGAAGACTTTTAAATACTAATTCTAAGGCATCTTTTATCTTTGGCGAATTTGGATCTGGCTCATTGCCTTTTAACGTATCGCTTTTAACGATTTTTAAATAAGATCTTTCAATATAATCTTTATTTTGAATTGCCCTAATTATTAAATTCGCACGAACAACATCGAATGGTTTCGAGGCTTTTTTATAGATATTAAATAGCTCGGCTTCATTTAGGATTGATACATTTTCTAAGAAAAATTTCATTTCCGAGCATTGCTGGTAATTTTGTTTTCTCTGCTTTTTTTCTAAAGTTAAGAATAAATCCATTTTTTAATCCTCATTATCTAAACAAGAAAAAACCGATGCGGCATATAGACAAGCTGTTTCGGCCCTAAGAATCCTATTTCCCAATGAAACAGGTTCAAATCCATGTAGGATAGCTAGATCCACTTCCTCTTGGCAAAATCCCCCTTCAGGGCCTATTAGAATAAGAGTTGATTCATTTTTATGGCTTAATAGAGATTTATATAATGTATTGCATTTGCCCGATTCTAACTCATAAGGGATTATTTTATGTTCATATGGCAAAGATAAAATATCTTTAAAATTTATATAAGAATTAACGCAAGGAATGCTAACTCTTCTACATTGCTCCGCCCCTTCTTTAGCAATCTTTTTTAATCTATTTAATTTGTTATCGTCATCTTTTTTTGGAATAGCTACTACTCTTTTTGAAATAACTGGATAAAAAGAATTAACCCCTAATTCAGTGCCCTTTAAGACAATTAATTCGTTATGATCCCCTTTTAATAAACAAAAAGCGATGGCTAAATTAGTCTTATTCTCGCTGCTTTTATTTAGTTTTTCTAATACATCTATTTGTAATGGCTTAACCGAAGAAAGATTGCATAAATATGTTTCATTATTAAAGACTACTTCGATTTTTTCATTAACAAGACTTCTTTTAACATTTAAAAGGCGATGAAGGGAATCATCGTCTAAAATAGCTTTAGAATCTATTATTTTCCCAAAATAATGTTGCATTAACGAAGGAACTCCCCTTCACCATCTTTTAAAGAATCTTTTTTTAAATATATAAGTCCAACAATCAAATAGAATAAAAACAAAATTAAAAACGGCAATAAAAAAGCCAAAGCATTTTTTATTGCACCAGTAAAATATAAAATCAAGCCAAGAGAAATCTCAAAAAGAAAGGAAGTAATTAAATTAATGATTCCTAGTTTAGTCTTTTTAATATAAAAATTATGCACCCCAAACATTCCTAAAAACATGGCATATAAAGAAAAAGAAAGATGGGATTTTGATTTATATAGCTCGACTTCGTCTTTGATTTTCCCAATTTGCCTAGTGACATCCATTGTTTTATATTCGGAATCAATAGGATTTACCCCGCCACAAAAAGGGCAGACATCCCTATCAAATTTACTGATTTCATGATGACAAAATTTGCAATATGGCATATACAATATTATAGCAACAAATTCTTTTACTTTTACTTAATATTTAAAAAAACTAGGCCTCTATTTGGAGAACCTAGCTTTCCACTTAGCAAATATTGACTCTTTTTTCTCACTTTGAGCCTGGAATTCAGTCAATAAATCTTTTTGAGTCTTTGTTAATTTGGTTGGTGTTTGGGTTTTTATATGCAAATACTCATCGCCAGGAGTCCCGGTGCGTAAATCCTTAACTCCCCTGCCACGAATCTTAAGTATTTGATCAGGCTGGGTGCCCTCAGGTACTTTAACTTGGACTTCTCCATAAACGGTAGGAACATCAATAACGGTTCCTAAGGCACAATCGACAAAGGACAAAGGGACATCAAGATGAATATCGTTACCATCACGTTTGAATTGAGGGTGATCGGCCACAAGAACTTCGACATACAAGTCTCCGTTGGGTCCTCCATTTATTCCTCTTTCACCTTTTCCACTAACTCTAATTTGCTGTCCAGAATTAATTCCGGCTGGAATATTGACGGTCAAATCCTTCTTAACGCGTATATAGCCTTCGCCGTTACAAGTGGAACATTTTTTCTTAATGATTTTTCCAGTCCCACCACAATGAGAGCAAACAGATTGCGACTGCATCATGCCAAAAATGGTTCGATTTTGACTCGTTACATAGCCAGTCCCACCACAATATGGGCAAGTTTCAATTGCAGAAGGATCTTCCGCCCCTGTCCCATGACAATGTTCGCAAGGCTCATCATAAGTTAAAGGAAGTTTTACTTTCGTTCCCAAAACTGCATCCATGAACGAAATCCTAATCCTGGTAATGGTATCTTCTCCTTTGCTAGGAGTAGAAGATTGCCTAGAATTTCTTCTAGGACTGCCCCCGCCAAAGAATGAACTAAAAATATCGTTTAAATCGACATCTCCAAACCCTTGGGAAGAGAAGCCTTGTCCAAAAGGATTGCCACCTGTAGAGCCGCCTTGTTCAAAAGCCGCATGTCCAAATTGGTCATATTGGGCTCTTTTGTTATCATCATAAAGAACATCATATGCTTCTTGAATTTCCTCAAACTTTTTTGGGGCATCGGGATCGTGGTTGATGTCAGGGTGATATTTCTTTGCTAATTTTCTATAGGCTGATTTTATTTCATCTTTAGAGGCAGTTTTAGCTACACCTAGGACTTCATAATAATCACGTTT
>DOQE01000133.1 GCA_003512585.1 Bacillota bacterium
TTTCTCTTTTTAATGCATCTTCCTTACTTTCATTTGCCTCAATTTTTCCACCCGGGAATTCCCATTTGTCCTTAAATTCCCCATAGCCTCTTTGGGATACAAAAATCAAATTGTCTTTTTTTATTATGGCCGCGACTACTTTAATTATTTTCATTAGGATCTTCCTCTGCTAAGTTGGCTTCTAGATAATCATATATATCTTGCCTTAATTCATCATATAGATAGAATTGCATATCCACATAGTTGATTTTTCTTTCTTTGCTATTTTCTTTTATTAACTTTGTGACTGTTTTTGGAGTTGAAGCGACTCCTAATTGTCCTAAAAAATAAAATTTCTTGGCTTCGTTACCTCTATCTATATTGTTTTTTCTAACAAATAAATAAATTGCCACATTATTTGTTTTTGAATTTAATAGGGGAGATAGTTCTTTGCTTTCTATCGTTCTATCTTTTTTACTTTCCCACGAAAAGATCTTTTTATTTATAAATTTATCTTCATATTTAGTCGAATTTAGATTTGGATTCTTTTCATAGTTAACAAAAATAGGAAAAGTATTTGTTTCTTTATTATATCTATAACCACCCAAAACCGAAGTTAAATTCGAATCATAATTTAATAATTGGCAAATATCTTTATAACTATATTGGGAATTCAAACACATATCCGTTTGTTTATATCTAGAGGAATAAAACAATTCATTCTTTCTTATAAAGTAACCTAGAAGAGAATTGAGTTCTTCTTTGAATTTAGTGTTATTAAGTAGTTCTATGTTGTTACTAGTTAAATTTAAATTATTATCTGTAAAGGCAAAAGAAGAATTAATATCCCATTTTCCCATCATTATTTTTTTAATGCATTTGAGTTTGACTGGGCTTATTGATTTTTTATATTTTTCGTTAAGTTCTTTTTCAAAGGAAAAATAATCGCCCCCGTTAATTAAGTTTTTTAATAGCAATGGTTCTTCTATCCTAATGCCGCCTCCTAGATTAGAACTAGCCTCTATTAAGAATTCTTCTTCTTTCAAAGTAAAGCTTGGCAATTTTATAAAGGAAGGCAAATCATCCTCTATTAGTTTTAAAAAGGAATAATAGCTTCCATATTTTTTTATTATTCTATCGGGGTTGAAGTCTGAATAATCTAAGTAATCGTTATAGCTAGGCACTCTATATATTTTATTGGCTAGGCGTATTACTTCGTTCTTTAAGTCTTTTTTTGTATCAAAGCTAGACCTAGAAATTGATTTAAGGATTTTAGCCCTAGCAATTTCATCAAATTCGATGGTAGATATTCCTGGTAAATTGCCTCCGTTGACTACACGGGTCCTTCCTTTTTCTTTATCGCCCCCAAAGGCTTTGACAATCATGTAATTATTTTCGTAATTCCCTATGAAATCTATTATATTTACAAATTCTTTTCCTTCAGATCTTCTTAACCCTCTTCCTAATTGTTGTATGAAAATAATGGAAGATTTAGTAGGGCGAAGGAAAATTACTTGGTTGACGCTAGGAATATCTATGCCTTCATTAAAAATATCTATCGTTATTATGTAGTCTAAATAATTGCCATCATCTATATTGTCTTTTTCTAGTTTTTCAATGGCTGTATTTCTTTTTAAGGCATCGTCTTCCCCGCTTAAAAAAGTAGTTTTATATCCATTTTCATTTAGTTTTTCGCTTAGGATAATTCCATCTTCTTTTCCTGAAACAAAAATAAGGCCTTTTAATCTATTTCCGGAAAACCCGTAAAATTTTGCATATTTTATTATGTAAGATATTCTTTCGTTATTAAAAAGCCTTACAAAATCCTTTTTTTCATATTTTTCATCATCAACCCACTTTAAATCGGTGACCCCGTAGTAATGAAAGGGGCATAATAAGTTTTCTTCTAAGGCATCAGAAAGCCTTATTTCATATATGACGTTATTTGAAAACATATCATAAATTGCGTTCGCGTCATCGCTTCTTTCCGGAGTAGCGCTCATCCCTAAGACGAATTTTGGTTTAAAATGGTTCAATATTCTTTTATAAGTAGGGGAACCAGCCTTATGGACTTCGTCTATTACAATAAAATCGAATAAATCTATTTTTATTTGTTCTAAATTAGCTTGCTTTCCGATAAGTTCGCATGTAGAAAACAATATGTCACATTCATCTTGCTTTTTTATATCAAATTGATACACGTCTTCAACTTTTTTGGTTAATGATTTATCTCCTACATATATAGAGAACTTAAGGGAGTGGGGCAAAACCATTTTATAGCTTTTTATGGCTTGCAATAAAAGCTGACTTCTATGGGCTAAGAATAATATTCTTTTTGGTTTTATTTCTCTTATCCCAAAAGCAGAGGCGAAAGTTTTCCCTGTTCCTGTGGCAGATATTAATAATCCTCTTTTATTGCCATTATCATAGAGTTGTTTTAGCCTATTAATGAAACCAATTTGCATCTTGTTTGGCTTGAGTTCGATTTCATTTAGGTGCAATAAGGGCTTAGAGGCGGCTACTAATTTTTGTTCATTATAAATTCTTTTATATTCTTCGATATCATCATCTAAATCACTTGCTTTGCCCCAAAGAGAATTAAATTCTTTTAATAATTCAAAGATGAATTGGCCATTTGAAGTTGATATTAGCTCGGCATTCCATTCTTTGTTTACGCTTAAGGCGGTATCTGTTAGGTTGCTAGATCCAATTATTGCTTTATAGACATCGCTTTCCCACTTTTTCTTTTTGAATATATATCCCTTTGTATGAAAACCATTATTTGAGTCTTTTAGCGTTTTAAATATTTTAACTTTTATATTCGGAAAATATTCTTTTATATCAAGCAAAACATCAGGGTCGGTAAATACTAAATAGTCCGTTGTTAGTATTTGCCCTTTTACGTTTTTTTCTTTTAATTCCTTGAATGTTTCCTTTAGGAGTTGATAACCACTTTTAGTTATAAAAGCGACAGAAAAATAAAACTCGTCACAATTTCTTAATTCATTTCTTAAGGTATCTATGATCTTTAAATGCGAATCCTTGTCGTTATATAAAAATCTAGGGGTAAATGGTGAAGTATTTTCCCCATTATAATTAATAAACGCTGCATTTAAGGCTGATTTTAAATCTTCGTATCGA
>DOQE01000065.1:0-279 GCA_003512585.1 Bacillota bacterium
ATTTTGATGAAAGCACTTCTTCTATTCTTCTTTGCTTTTCTTCCGAACAAGAAAAAGAAAACCATAAGAGCTTTTTAAAAGATTTTTCTTCATTGTTAAAATTCTTAAATTACTCTTTTTCTATAAAAGAAATAGTTAATAATAATGTAACGCCCCCCTTAAACGAAAAGAACACTCAACAATTAGAAGATGATAATGAAGCGAAGTTAGAGGAAAATAAATCGACCCAGCTTTCCATTCAAGAGCAAATTCAATCTGATAGGGAAAAATCTAAGCAAA
>DOQE01000065.1:288-588 GCA_003512585.1 Bacillota bacterium
CGGCGAGGCTGAACTTCTTAAAGAGATGGAAAGAAACCTTGCATTAATGAAAGAGCAAAGAAATAGCAAAAGGGTATGGTCTATTGGAGACTATCATCCTTATGATTCTATTGACGATCTATTTAGGGCTCCTTTGTCTAACGTTGATTTTGTTGGCACTGTTTTTGAAGCCGAAAGTAAATTAAGCAAAAATGGAAAGATGCGTGCCTCTTTATCTATTTTTGATGCCAATAACGCGATTAATATTAGGGCTTTTGAAGGGAAAAGAATTTCTAGCGAAGACATAACTTGGTTTGGGAA
>DOQE01000065.1:770-5024 GCA_003512585.1 Bacillota bacterium
CCACCATGTCCAATATGGATGCGGTTTGTACGATGGATAAATATTGTGCAGTCGCCAAAAACATGGGCATGGATGCCATAGCCGTTACAGATCATGGCGTTGTACAGGCTTTTCCTAGCGCTCAAGCCGCAGGGAAGAAATATGATATGAAAATAATTTACGGGTCTGAGCTTTATATGTTCGACCTGAAGCAAAAATATATTTTCAATCCAGCCCCAATTCCTTTAAAAAAAGCCCGTTATTGCGTATTTGATACGGAAACAACCGGTTTATCTTCCCGTTATGATAGGATTATTGAATTTGGTGGCATTTTAGTTGAAAACGGCCAAATCGTTGGAAGATTAAATCAATATATAAACCCAGAGATGCATATCCCCGAGGAATCTAGTAAAGTCAACCATATTACCGATGAAATGGTCAAGGACAAACCGACTATAAAAGAAGTGTTGCCAAAAATATTAGAATTTTTCGGTGACACCATTTTAGTTGCCCATAATGCTACGTTTGACGTTGGCTTTATTAATGCCGCCTTAGAAAGAGTGGGCATGCCTCCTATAAAAAATCCAATTATCGATACTATTCCTATCTCCCATTACTTATTTCCTGAAGCAGCTAGGCATACCGAAGGGGCGATGTTAAAGAATTTAGGCTTAAGAGTCTATAACGAAGAAGAAGCCCACGAAGCCGTTTAGTACGCGACTGCTTTAAATGAAGGTTGGCAAGAAATTATTTTAAGACTAGATAAAGAACATCCAGGCATAACTCATGAGGACTTAGATTCATTGGCAATTACAATGCCTCTAGATAGTGAAAAAGATGCTCCTGATTATGAAAAAAGGAAATTAAATTTCTCTTCTTTTATAAGGCATTTGCGCCCATATCATTGCATCGTACTTGCGAAAAATCAGCAAGGAATGAAAGATCTTTATAAAATAATTACGCAAGGTCACGTTACTTATTTTTCCGGTATTCCTAAAACTCCTAGAGACTTAATAACTAAATATAGGGAAAATTTATTGGTTGGGTCAGCTTGCTTTAATGGAGAAATTTTCGAGATTGCCTCGACTAAAAATCTTGATGTTTTAGCAAAGGCCATGGAATTTTATGACTATATAGAAATTCAGCCTATTGAAAATTATTCCTACCTTTTGGACATGGGCAGCGTTGCTTCGAAAGAACATTTGATTAGATTGCTTAAAGATATTATTGCGGCGGCAAAAATGGCCCATAAGCCTGTTGTAGCAACTGGTGATTGTCATTATCTAAATAAAGAAGATAAAATTCTAAGAGATATATATATTTATGCAAAAGCAATCGGCAAAGGAAGTCATCCATTAAACCCACCTGCCAGATCTAATAAAGCCCTTTTTGAAAACCCGGATCAGCATTTCCGTTCCACAGAAGAAATGTTAACTTCTTTTTCTAGTTGGTTAGATGAAGAAGAAGCTAAAAAGATTGTCGTGACTAATTCAAGAATGATAGCTTCTAAAATTGAAAAATGCATACCTGTCTCAGATGATTTGTTCCCACCGAATGAAAATTTGCCGCATAGTGATTTAAAGATACGCGAACTTTGCGAATCCAATTTTGAAAAAAGATATTGCGGCAATAAAAACCCAGAAGTAATTAAACGCATTGGGGAAGTAAAAGCCCGTTTAGATAAAGAATTAAACGGTATCATTGGCAATGGTTATGCGGTTACTTATTATATCGCCCATTGCTTAATCAAGATGGCTAATGATGAACCTGAGCATTATATAGTCGGTTCACGTGGTTCGGTTGGTTCTTCTTTTGCTGCTACAATGGCAGATATTACAGAAGTAAACGCTTTACCGCCACATTATTTATGTCCACATTGCCATTACTTTGAATGGGCGGATGCAAAAAAATATAAGTCTGGTTTTGATTTGCCTGATAAGATTTGTCCTGAATGTGGCGAAAAATTAGTTCAAAACGGACAAAACATTCCTTTTGAGACTTTCCTTGGCTTTTCGGCTGATAAAGTCCCTGATATCGATTTGAATTTTGAGGATGAATCCCAGCATAAAGCCCATAACTATACAAAAATATTGTTAGGAGAAAAAAATGTCTTTAGGGCAGGGACGATTGAAACGGTTGCCGAAAAGACTGCCTATGGTTTTGTTAGGGGGTATTTTGAAAGAATAGGCAAAAATCCTGATTCAATAAACCCAGCTTATATAGCTTCTTTGGCTGCGAGATGCCAAGGAGTAAAAAGAACAACGGGACAACACCCAGGAGGAATTGTAGTCGTTCCTAGCAATATGTCCGTTTATGATTTTACGGCCGTTCAGCATCCTGCCGACGATTTGAATTCGGAATGGCTTACAACCCATTACGATTTCCGTTCCATGCACGATGAAATTTTAAAGCTAGATATTTTAGGCCACGTCGATCCTATGGCCATGCGTTATTACCGTGACCTTACAGGAGTAAAAATTGAAGACATACCGATGAACGATCCTAAGGTTTTGTCTTTATTCGTTTCTCCTGATGCTTTGAATTTGCATAGTAATTATTTAGGGTTAAAAACAGGCGCTAGCGCTTTGCCTGAATTCGGTACTGACTTAGCACAGCGAATGCTTATGGAATCTAACCCCAAATCATTTAACGACCTTCTTATTATTTCTGGATTAGCTCACGGGACTGATGTTTGGAATGGTAATGCCGAAGATTTGATTTTAAATCATGTCACCGACTTAAATGGGGTTATTGGGTGTCGTGACGATATCATGACTTATTTAATTTCTATGGGTGTACCCAACAATATGTCTTTTAAGATTATGGAAGACGTTAGAAAGGGTAGGGGCTTAAAGCCAGAATATGAAGCGAAGATGAAGGAACAAAAAGTTCCCGAATATTACATTGAATCCTGCAAAAAGATTAAATACCTTTTCCCAAGAGGACACGCGACCGCTTACGTTATGATGGCTGTCAGGGTTGCTTATTTTAAACTTTATTACCCATTAGAATTCTATGCCGTTTTCTTCTCTATCCGTTCAGATGACTATGATATTAAAGCCATGATTGAAGGGGAAGATGCCGTTAAATCCAGGATTGAGGAATTAAGGGCTAGGATGAATGATAGGGCTAATCCGCTTAAGCCAAAAGAACAAAATATTTATAAGACTCTTTTGATCGCCATAGAAATGCTAGAACGTGGTTATAAATTTGAAAACATCGATCTTTATAAATCTGATGCCAAAATGTTTGTCGTAGATCATCAAAACAAAGCTTTGATTCCGCCTTTTTCGGTAATAGATGGTTTAGGCTTAGCTGCCGCCCAATCGATAGTCGATGCTAGAAAAGATGGAAGGAAATTCCTTTCTAAGGAGGATATTTTAAAAAGGTGTGGCAAGCTTAACCAAACTAATTTAGGCGATTTAGAAAAACTAGGTGTTTTAAAAGGACTTGGGGAAACTAACCAAATGTCTTTGTTTGAATTCTTTTAATTAAGTTTTATACTATCAATTGGCTTTGGCCATTCGGGACATAGCACAGCTTGGTAGTGCGCCTGGTTCGGGACCAGGAGGTCATGGGTTCAAGTCCCATTGTTCCGACCAATTACTAGTCTGCCATCGAAGAAATTCGGTGGTTTTCTTTTTTTGTTGTTTAGTCTTAAATTTGCATTTAAGCCATAAATGTTCTTTTATTAAAATAATGTTAAGTTATAGTAATAAATATAGAAACAGGAAGAAGGGATAATTATGCTAAAAAACATACCAACTTGCTTAAGCCCAGAATTATTAAAAACTTTAGATGAAATGGGGCATGGAGATGAAATTGTAATTGGAGATGGTAATTTTCCTAGTTCTAGTCTTGGCCCAAAAGTAATTCGTGCGGATGGGATAGGGGGAGAAGAAATTCTAAAAGCAATTTTGTCACTTATCCCTTTAGACACTTATAGCGAGCCTAATTTCATGTTAATGGAAACTACAAATGGCGACCCAACTCCAACCATCTGGAAAAGCTATGATAAAATAGTTAAAAAAGCAGATCCTAATGCGAAAAAAGGGTTAATCGAAAGGTATGCTTTTTATGAAAGGGCAAAAAAAGCCTTTTGTATTGTTCAGACTAGCGAAAAAGCAATATACGCGAACGTTATTTTAAAAAAAGGCGTTGTTAAATAGTTTTACTTCTTAATAAGAACTTTTTGAATAAAAAACCACCAAATCGGTGGATCTTTATTGGCGCGCCCGAGCCGATTCGAACGGCTGACCCCTTCCTTAGGAGGGA
>DOQE01000065.1:5032-6997 GCA_003512585.1 Bacillota bacterium
GTGCTCTGTCCAGCTGAGCTACGGGCGCACTTGCAAGTCGTATTGTAGACCAACAAGAGAAAAGAATAAAGTTATTTTAAAATGTTCCTTCAACACTAGATAAAGGCAACACGAACATCCCACCTTTAATTTTCTTAAACGAGGAAGTGGCGTTTCTTATTTTCTCTTTTAATATTTCTACCTTTTCTTCTTCAATTACTATAAACAATGTTATGTTGCCACTAGGTAAATCATCTACCATGCACGAAAGAGAAATGGCACCTGTTTGGCTGTCATTAAAGGAAGGCAAGACATGATGAAGGCCTGAAGTAGGTATAACGGTTCCATTATATCCTTCACTTGATAATTGATGTAAAAGTTTTTCGGTTTCTTCTTGATGGTCTAGAATTGCAAACAATAACACTTTCATTTTTCTTCCTCTTTGCTTTAAGGCGCGTGTAAATATATCATAGTTTCGTTAACATTATTAGAAGGAATGAAAAAATGATTGAAATTAAAGTAAAAGATTTCGGAATAATGAAGTTTGAATTGGACTATGAAAATGCCCCAAATTCTGCCGCTAATTTTGCTTCCTTGGCTAGAAACGGTTTTTATGATGGGCTTACCTTTCATCGCATCATAAAAGGCTTTATGATTCAAGGCGGAGATGGTAGGAGCAAGAATAGATTCCTAGATTATTCTATTAAGGGCGAATTTGCTTCAAATGGAGTTAAAAACAATTTAAGACATACACGTGGGGTTATTTCTATGGCTAGGACTTTTATTCCAGATTCCGCGACTTCCCAATTTTTTATCGTTCATAAAGATGCCCCACATTTAGATGGTGAATACGCTGCTTTTGGAAAAATGATAGATGGGTTTGATGTGCTGGACAAAATTGCTTCAGTTAAGACCAATAGGAATGATGCTCCGATTGATATGGTTGAAATTGAATATGTTAAGGCAATAGATGAACCCGTAAAAGAAGTGGTGAAAATAAAATAATGTCTGATATAACCAAGAAAGCTTTATCGGCTTCTTTAAAACAATTGCTTCTAGAAAAGCCATTAGACAAAATTAGTGTTCTAGATATCGTTAATGGATGTGGGGTTAAAAGACAGACTTTCTATTATCATTTTCAAGATATTGCCGATTTAGTGGAATGGACGTGCCTAGATGATGCTTCTATTGCTTTGTCAGGCAAAGATACTTATAAAACATGGCAAGAGGGGTTCTATGAAGTTTTTAATTTAATAAAGAAGGATAAGGCGTTTGTCTTAAATATTTATCATTCCGTTTCTAGAGATAAAGTGGAAATGTATTTATATTCCATTGTCCATAAAGTTATAAAACAAGTTGTAGACGAAATTTCTTTTTCTTATTCAGTAAAGGATGAGGATAAAGAATTTATTATCAATTTTTTTAAATACTCTTTATGCGGAATAGTGTTTGACTGGATTGATAAAGGCATGGTGAAAGATCCAAGGGTTATCGTTGAGCAGACTTCTTCGATGTGTAGTGGGCTTGTAACTAGGGCTATAGAAAATCTTGGCCTTAGGAAAGTTTGACATTTAACTTTACTTGTCAAAATTTTTGACAATCTAAACAAGCAATCAAATTATTTGTCATAATGCCGTTTCTGTAATTTGGGAATGGCTTTTTTCTTAATTAATATGTTCTTGTCCTAAATGGATGGAGGAAAAACAATGTATTATTCAGCAGGTAATTATGAAGCGTTTGCTCACCCACAAAAACCATCTTATGCCGATAAAAAATCGGCCTATATCATTGGCGATGGCCTAGCAGGCTTAACAGCCGCTTTTTTCTTAGTTAGAGACGCCCAAGTAAAGGGATCTCATATCCATATTTTAGAGAAAGATCCTTTAGGCGGCGGGGCTTGTGACGGCTATTTTGATCCAAAGATGGGATATATTATGCGTGGTGGCAGGGAAATGGATAACCATTTCGAAGTCATGTGGGACGTTT
>DOQE01000025.1:0-1793 GCA_003512585.1 Bacillota bacterium
GTTTCTTTATCCGATTCTAGCGAAAGCGAAAAAGATGATCAGGCTGCCTTGATTTTATCTAACAATATCTTAAAACCCCTAGGAGCCTTGCCTAGGCAAAAATAACATTTAAAGGAATTTATGTAGATAATATAATTTGTTTAATAGAAGGCATAATCATGGAAATAGATCATTTAATGGTANNGGGCGAAGGCCCTCTGCTTAATGAAGAAGGAAATTTAGCTGAACCAGGCTATGCCTTGTCTTTAGTAAAAAAATATAGCAGGGACGCAATAAGGTCTAGCAAATTAAAAATAAAGGAATGGGATTATTATTATATTGGCAATTCCAATTATGGAGTTGCCTTAACTATTGCTGATAATGGCTATATGTCATTATTGTCTGTTTCTTATTTGGATTTTATAAATAAAAAAGAAATAACTAAATCCAAGATGGGCTTTTTACCTCTAGGCAAGCTTAATTTGCCTTCCTCTTCTTCTGAAGGTGACATAATTTATGATAAAGACGGTTACTATTTTTCTTTTTCACTAGTTGGGAATAAAAGGCATTTAAAGGTAACTTATCCAAAATTTTACGAGAAGAAAGATACTTTTAGATGTGATTTGATTTTGACTCCGACCATTAAAGATTCTTTGGTTATTGCCACTCCTTTTAAAAAGAAGCGTTGTTTTTATTACAATCAAAAAATAAATCTTCTTCAAGCTGGGGGATATGCAAAAATTGGCAAGAATTATATTGATTTCAATAAGTCTTCTTTTGGTGTATTAGATTGGGGTAGAGGAGTCTGGGAATATTCTTCAACTTGGTATTGGTCTTCTCTTTCTTCTATTATGGACGGAGTTAAGATTGGCTTTAACTTTGGCTATGGGTTTGGCTCTAACAAAAGCGCTAGCGAGAACATAGTTTATTATGGGGATCAATCTTATAAAATAAGGGAAGTCAGAATGGACATTCCCTTAAAGAAAAACGGTTCTTTCGATTATATGGGAAAATGGAAATTTAGGTCTTCTCAAGGTGAAGTGGACTTAGAATTTACCCCGATTATTGATAGAAAAGCCAAAAACAATGCCCTTATAATAGTTTCTGACCAACATCAAGTATTTGGAAAATTTAATGGAAAGCTCTTATTAAATGGAAAAATGGTTTTAATCAAAGACTTATTGGGTTTTGCCGAAAGAGTGCATAATAGGTGGTAGTGTTTTTTAAAAAGGATAAGAAAATATGAATAAACAATTTGATTATTTAATAGTTGGGGCAGGATTATCCGGGGCTACAATAGCTAGGAAGTTGCTTGATGAAGGAAAAAAAGTTTTAATCGTAGAAAAAAGAGAGCATGTCGGTGGCAATATCTATACCGAAATGAAAAACGGCATACCGGTTCATGTCTATGGGCCTCATATTTTCCATACCGATAAGAAAGAAATATATGATTTCTTTTGCTCGTATTGCAAAGCTTATCCTTTCATTAATTCTCCTCTGGCTTATTTTAAGGGCAATTATTACCATATGCCCTTTAACATGAATACTTTCTTTGAATTGTGGGGAGTTAGCAATGAAGAGGAAGCTAGAAAGAAAATAGAAGAAGAAACTTTTTTATATAAGCAAAAAGAGCCGACTAACCTAGAAGAGCAAGCACTATCTTTAGTAGGCAATACAATTTATAGGACATTGATAAAGGGATATACGGAAAAACAATGGGGGAGAGATTGCAAGGATTTGCCTTCTTCTATTATTAAAAGATTGCCGTTACGCTTTACTTACAATAATAACTATTTCAATGACCCATACCAAGC
>DOQE01000025.1:1815-5930 GCA_003512585.1 Bacillota bacterium
AGGGGTTTTACCCCTTTTATAGAAAATTTATTAAAAGGTGCAGTCATTAAATTTGGCGTTGATTATTTAAAGGATAAAGAAGAGTTGGATTCTTTAGCCGACAAAGTTATTTATACCGGTAGGCTAGATGAATATTTTTCTTTTGAATTAGGCCATCTAGAATATCGTTCCTTACGTTTTGAAGTCGAAATATTGCCAATTAAATCCTATCAAGGGAATGCGGTTGTAAATTATACGGATAAGACCCCTGCCTATACACGTATTACCGAACATAAATATTTCGATCCTTCCTTAATCGATTTGGATTCAACCGTCATTACGAAAGAATATCCTGATAAATTCGTCGAGGGAAAGATTCCATACTATACACTTAACGATGAAAGAAACGTTAAACTTTCCAGTGCATATTTAGAAAGGGCAAAAGCGATTAAAAATGTTTATTTCTTAGGCAGACTGGCAACCTATAGGTATCTAGACATGGACGATTCGATTTTCGAAGCCTTGAATATGGCATCTATTTTATTGAAACAAAACTAATTATGGATAAAGAAAAACTAAAGTCGATAAGAAAAACATATAAGGAAGAATTAAAAGAATTAAAAGAAGGTAAACTCAATTTATTCGAGGATCATACTTCTTCCTTGCTCGAAGAAGATGGAAGGGCTCATATCAAAGTCGATTTAAGAAATGAAGAAATATATGAACCATATTCAGGAAAAGAAAAATTAAATACCTCTTTATTCGAGCACATTCAAAACGAAGTAAGGTATATTAAACCAGTTTGTCCCATTTGCCTTGATTTCTATATTGATAAAAAGGATGAAATGGACATAGAAAAGATAACTTCCTTATATGAAAAAAGTGCTAGATTTGCTTTTGCCTCCGCTTCAAATGAATTAAGAAAGAATAGAATAGTCATAGTCGTTTCCCTAGTTTTAGGTATCTTGTTTTTAATTGCCTATGAACTTTTCATGTTTTTATTCAATGGCAATTTCTTTGGCGAAATAATTTCTATTGCCTCCTGGGTATTCATTTGGGAAGCGGTGGATAGGTATTTCTTTACTAGGCTAGGTATACAAAAAGATGGCCTTTTGCTAGCTAGGCTTGCCTCAGCTAAACTAGTTTTTCATGTTAAAGATTGATTTCTTTTTTTAATATAGAAAAAAATAAATCTCAAATTTAAATATTTTCAATATCTATTTTTTGTTTGACTAATGTTTTTCTTTTCCTATTTTTTCGCTATATTTTCCTATTTTTTCTTTTAAAAAAGAGAATAAAAAAATACTATTGTGTCAAATTTGAACGTTTATAAATCAAAAAAGAAAAGAAAACGAAAGCGCTTTCAAATATGGTTTACTTAGTTGATTTATAGGAAAGGGATTTTTCTACATGAAAAAGAAAAACATTTTAAGTCTTACTGTTTTGTCTTCTTTAATGGCGCTTGGTGGGCTTACTTCTTTAAACAAAGTTTCTTTTGATACCGTAGGCGTTCAAGCGGAAACTAGTTTAAATTCATCTATGCCAAGTGGATGGAATAAGCAAGGAGAGAACGAAAACAATACGATTTCTGCTTTTGAAGATTCTAGCCAAGGACATTCTATTCTTTTGAATAGGACTGCTAGCGAAGGAACTTTAAAGGCACGTAGTGGTTTAGTAAATGTAAAAGGGAATACTTATTATAACGTTTCCTTTAATAGCAAAACTACCGATACTGCTTCTGTTCAAATTGTCGTTGTTGAATATAAAGATAATGGCAGCACTGCCATTACATCAAAAGTAGTAGGGAAAGTAAGCAACGCGACAAATGATTGGGTAACTCGTCCTGGTATGTTTAAAACTTCTTCTTCTACAACCCAAATCGTTGTAGAGATTGAAGCCTTGCGAGTTGGCGAGACCTATGTTTCTAAATTATATATAAATGAAGGCGTTGAACATGATGGAACAATAAGTAGCAGGACAACTTATTTTGAAGGAACTCCTGCTAATCCAGAAACTATCATTAGTTCAGAAAAAGCCATAACTAAAGAAGTTCTTTCTTCTACTGCCGCGACTGGTTATAGTGCTTTAAAGTTAACTCCAGGAAGAGGTGCCTATTTAAAATTTGACGATTATAAGATTACTGGCAAATTCACACTTCGTTTTAAATATAGATATGTTGGTCCTGATAACGGAACTAAACTGAGCGTCAAAGTTGATGGAATAAATAAAGCTGGAAAAAGGGTTTGGTATGGAGATTCACCAAAAGCCGGTGGGACTCCCCATGGCTTATGGGATAATTATGAATTTGAATTCTCCGCTAAAGCAGGTAAGGCTGAGCCTATTTTTGTTATAATTTATGCCGGGCTGAATGGTGAATCTACTACTTCAAGTCAAAGTCATTATTTGATTGATGATGTTGAAGTGATTGACCAAAAAGGCAATAACATTGTCGAAGATGGTGGGTTTGAATTAAAGGAAAATGCAAGAACAAATACGTTAAGCTATTTTGATTTTTCTACTAAAGGAGAAGCAAATTGGGGCATAGAAAATTTTGTAACTATTCCAGACTCTGCTTATATTTTTGATGGTTACAATGAATCTAGGGCCATTCATTTGGGTTCACATAAAGCCTTAGGCGCTGCTCTACCCATCTTGCCAAAAGGGCAATATACTCTTTCATATAAATATAGATCCGCGATTTCAACTACCCTTCCTATTCGAATGGATAATTTTGATTTAAATGGGAAACGAGAGTATACAATTTCTAGATCTATTTCTAATACGAATAATGAGTGGGTAAGCGATTCTTATTCATTTAGGACTTATAATATCAATAATGAGGCTGAGTATGCTGATGTCTCTTATTTGGTCATTAATTCACAATCGGAAATTGATATTGATGATTTATCAATCAAGGATGAAAATGGAAACGAATTTCTTTTTGCGGGTAGTTTCGATTCGTTTATGGCCGGTGGAAGCTATGTCAATAATACGGATGCATTTAAGGATGATAACGGCGACATTGTATTTTCTTCGATAAGAAAGCTTTCAATGGCGGCTACTAACGATTTAGAATCCTATGTTGAGCTAAATCTTGCTTCTTTGGGCTTAAATAATGTAGCTGCAGGAGAGAAAATTAACGTTTCTTATGAATATATTGGTGGATCTGATGGCGTTAGCGCCCCATTTTCAGACAAAAATACTTGGTATCTTGGCAATGGAAACAGAACTAATGAATGGACAAAAAGGGATACTCAATTAGAAACAACTTACGCCGGTGACTATAATAATCAGGTCTTAAGATTTTATGGTAATAATTCAACGGAGAAAAATGTATATCTTCGTAATTTATCCGTTACCGATTCTGATGGCAATGAATATTTCCACCCGTTTGCCAATGGGACTTCTATCCTTCCAGAAGGTGCCTTCTTTGTAAATGAAGATAAAGAGGCGGTAGATGAATTTGTTGCTGCTTATATCACTAAACAAGGCGCGGAAGATTATACCCAGGTTTCCGAAGAAAATAGGGCAAATAATTGCTTAGACAAATTAAATAGTGCAAACGGAGCTTTAAGGCGTCTAACAACTTCTCAAAAAGAACTATTTAATACTAGCGAAGATTATGCCGAAGCTAGAGCCATAATGGAAATGTGGAAAACCGCTTCTAGTTCCAATGCCTCGATCGGTTTATTTGGGAGTTCTTCTTCTAATTCCTCGACTGCCTTAATTATTACGGTACTAGCTATTTCCGCCGTTGCGATTTCAACTTTTGTCCTTGTTAGAAAGAAAAAACATAATTAATTTTTCTAAAAAATAGATCCGTTGGTTTGCTTGCCGCGGATCTTTTTTTATCTATTTTTAAATAAAAAAGCATTGGATTTCCCAATGCCATCTTTTCAATTGGTTGCAGGAGATGGATTTGAACCACCGACCTNNATAGGCGCTGAATTCCTTGGTTGCGGGGGATGGCTTCGATCCATCGACCTCCAGGTTATGGGCCTGGCGAGCTACCAAACTGCTCCATCCTGCGATATCGCCTTTCGGCTTAATAACTATACTCTTCTCTTTCTTGTCTAGCAACTAGATTTTTAAATTGCCTATATGTGTGTTAATGTCCGTAAGGTGACAGATTAATC
>DOQE01000023.1 GCA_003512585.1 Bacillota bacterium
GGGCATTGTCAAATTGCCCTTTCTTATACAACTAGCCCGGTTCATACGGTTTCTTATTATGTTGAACTAGCTAAGGAAGTCGAAAAAATGGGTGCCGATAGTCTTTGCATTAAAGATATGGCTGGTGTCTTACTTCCAGAAGATGCCTACACTTTGATTAAAAAGCTTAAAGCCGATACATCATTGCCAATCGAACTGCATAGCCATTGCACGGGTGGGGTTTGCCAATTGACTTATCGCCGCGCCATAGAAGCGGGAGTTGATATTATCGATACGGCCCTTTCTCCTTTGTCGGGTGGAACTTCTCAACCTGCGACTGAAGCTTTTAATTATGCTTTAAAAGGCACTAAATATGATCCTAAGTTAAATCAAGAAAAACTTGATGAAGCTGCTTCTATTCTTTCTTCTATAAGAGATAAATACCTAAAGAATGGGACATTAAAGCCAAAGGCCCTATGCTGCAACCCAAGTATTTTAAAATATCAAGTCCCTGGCGGGATGCTTTCTAACCTTATGAGTCAATTAGAAAAACAAGGCGCCATGGATAAATATGATGAAGTATTAAAGGAAGTTCCTAGGGTTCGTAAGGATTTAGGCTATCCTCCTTTGGTTACTCCCCTTTCCCAAATGGTTGGTACTCAAGCTGTTATGAATGTCATAACGGGGGAACGTTATAAAATGGTTCCGAAAGAAATAAAGGATTATCTCCATGGGTTATATGGAAAAGCTCCGGCTCCCGTTGATAAAGAAATCCAAAAGAAAATCATTGGCGATGATGAAGTCATTACTTATCGTCCGGCCGATAAATTGGAACCAGAATTTGAAAAATTAAAGAAGCAATATAAAAAGATTGCTAGATGCGATGAAGACGTTTTATCTATTGCCTTATTCGATCAAGTCGCCATTTCTTTCTTGAAAAAGAAATATGGTTTGGAGGCGGATAAATTTTCCGTTAGCCTATGATGGTATTGAATTCGCTTTGGAATACTGAGAATTTTGGCGATGCGCTCTTGCTTTCCCTTCTTTGTATATTGATGGTTTTTGTCGTTCTTGTTGTCATTACTTTGATAATGGAGGGCTTAAATCACATTTCAGCCTTGGATGAAAAAGAACTTGTCGCAATGAAGGATGGCACTAAGGTTGATAATGACATGATGGCAGCGATTTTAGTTGCTTCTATCGATTATAGAAAGGAAAAGAAAGAAGATTTCAAAGTCATTAGTTGCAAATGCATAGATGAGGAGAAGAAAAAATGAGAATTTATAAAGTAAAGGTCAATAATAAGACCTATGAAGTAAAGATTTTATCCGTAACCGAAACCGAGCCAATGGAAGTTAAAACGGTTAAGGCAGCCGCCCCTGCTGAAAAAAAGACTTCAGTCAGCGAAAATAAACCTGTGGCCTCAACTTCTGGAATAGAAATTAAATCCCCAATGCAAGGAACTATTCTAGATGTAAAAGTCAAAGTTGGCGACTCAATTAAAAAAGGCGCTACCTTGATGATTCTAGAGGCTATGAAACTAGAAAACGAAATAACTGCGACCCAAGATGGGACGGTTAAGGAAATACGCGTTGCAAAAGGGGCTAGCGTAAACACCGGCGATGTTTTGGCTATCTTAGGATAATTTATGAACACGATTGTATTTAATGATATAGGAGGGTTCTTCAAAGGATTTTGGGATGGAACTGGCCTTGCACAATTTTTTGTCGATGGCGGATGGAAAAATCTCATAATGATTTTGATTGCCCTTTTATTGCTCTATCTTGCGATTTTCCGCAAGGCTGAGCCATATTTGCTAATCCCAATGGGTTTCGGGATGCTTTTGGCTAATTTGCCATTAAGTGGGATCATGGATCCAATTTATGCAACTGATGAAGCTGGAAAAATCCTTTATAGTGAACCTAAATTTTATAACGGCTTATTGGGCGTTTTTTATCCAAATGGAGAAAGTAGTCCTACCTTGCTAGGCTATGAAGGCCTTCTTGGTGTTTTATATAAGGGCATCCAATACGAGATTTATCCTTGTTTGATTTTCTTAGGAATCGGGGCTACTACGGATTTCGGGCCTCTTATTTCTAATCCGAAGACCATGATTCTTGGCGCGGCGGCTCAAATTGGTATCTTTGCCACTTTCTTACTTGCCTATGCTTGCGGGTTTACTCCTGCTCAAGCCGGATCGATAGGCATTATCGGTGGGGCGGATGGCCCAACGGCAATTTTAACCACAACAAAGCTATCCCCTGAGCTTCTTTCTTCTATCGCAATTGCCGCTTATTCCTATATGGCATTGGTTCCTTTTATTCAACCACCTGTAATTCGTCTTCTTACAAGCAAAAAAGAAAGACAAATCCACATGGATATGCCAAAACCTGTTTCAAAAACAAAAAAGATTATTTTCCCAATTGCCGTTACGGTTATTGTCACTTTGATTGTTCCAAGCTGTGCTCCGCTTATCGGTTGCTTAATGTTTGGGAATCTAATTAAAGAGTCTGGGGTTGTTCCAAAGCTAGTTGAAAATGCCTCTAATTCATTGCTATATATTGTAACCATCCTTCTTGGACTTACGGTTGGGGCTACGGCATCTGCTTCTAATTTCTTAACCCCAAAAACTTTGTTGATATTTGTTTTGGGAATTTGTGCCTTTATTTTGGCTACGGCCGGAGGTGTTTTGATTGGAAAACTTATGTGCTGGATAAGCAAAGGCAAGATCAATCCTATGATTGGGGCGGCTGGCGTATCCGCTGTTCCAATGGCTGCTAGGGTCGTTCAAAAAGAAGGCGTTAGGGAAGATCCTTCCAACTTCTTGCTAATGCACGCTATGGGGCCAAATGTAGCAGGTGTTATAGGTTCAGCTGTCGCGGCTGGCTTACTTATAATGTTATTAGGCTAATAAAATGAAACACGTCTTGCTTCAATTTGACATTTTGCCTTCTACCTCTACTTATTTAAAAGGGCAT
>DOQE01000069.1:0-6309 GCA_003512585.1 Bacillota bacterium
TGATCTCAAAGTAACTACCTTTTTATATATAGATAGTAAAAAAGCAGATGGCCATATGGACGTTCGTTTTATTAATTTAACAGGCAAAAACACTTCGTTAAAATGTTTGGCAAATGCCAATTTGGATCTAGCATGGCCATATGGGATAAAAAGGAATGGTATATGATTAGCGAATGTGACAATACCCATAAACCCCTTTTTACTTCCAGTCATTATTCCGTTAACGGTGATATAAAGGAAAGAAGGACCGTTCAACTAGGATTTAATAAAGATTGTTCATCTTTTTGTTGTTCGTCTGAATATGTTAAAAACCTTACAAAGGGCTTTTCTATAATTCCAAGCTCCTTATTTAAGGATGGGATTGATAAAGTATCCATTTACCAACAAGGGATGTCTGCCTTGTTCAATTTGGATTGCTATGAGGAATGCGAACTTAAATCGGTACTTTCCATTAACGATAAAAAAATAGATAAAGAGGAAATCCTATGCAAAATGGGCAAGACTTATATTGAAAAATCATTAAAGGAATCTTTATCAAGCGTAGATAAGATTTATAGAATAAGACAAGTCGAAACAAAAGATGATAGGTTTAATCAATTTGTCAATGGATTTCTTCCTTTGGAGCTATCTTGGGTAGGGGACTTAGATAGAGGCTGGCCTACCGGTATGAGAGGATCTAGGGACTGCGCGAATGACTTCTTGGGTTTATTGTCTTACGATAAGGATAAGTGTAAGGAAGTAATTGCCAATTTATTTAATAACCAAAGGTTTGAAGATGGTTGGTATCCTAGGCAAATCCCCTTTGGCGGTTGTAAAAAATATGATATGAGGCCATTTTCGGACGCTGGTTGCTTTGTAATGGAGTTAATTTATGAATACCTAGCAACTACAAACGATTTTTCAATTCTCTATGAAACGTTCCCTTATTTGGATTCAAAAGAAAAGGGAACGGGATTGGAACATATAATCAAAACCGTTGATTATTATTGCCTTGATGAAAATATAGGCGAGCACGGATTAATTAAACTTCATGGGGGAGATTGGCTTGATTGCTTAAATAAAGTTGGCTTAAAAGGTAGGGGCGAAACCGTCATGGTTACCATGCAAGCCGTTTTAGCTTTAAATCAAGTTATATGTATACTTAATAAATTTGATAAAGAAAGTAAAAATATCAAAAAATATGAAAGATATATTTCTTTATTTAAAAAGAATATCAAAAAATACGCTTATTTAGGAAAGGAAGGTTTTTACCAAGCTTTATTTAGCGATGATGGGAACTGGTATTTTTTTAATAAAGATAAAGATGGTTATAAAAGGGTATATGTTCCAAACAATGCCTATTCTATAATTTCTGAAATTGATAAAAAGAAAGACAAGCAAGTAATTAAAACCATTATTAAAAATAACGAAACCCCATTGGGCTTTAAATTATTCACTTATCCGTTTGGAGTAACTCCAATTGATGGAATTGGGAAGATGGGTACGGGCGATTTTAGGCCTTGTATGCTTGAAAATGGGTCGGTTTATAATCATGGTGCCAATTTATTTTTATTGCGTGCTTTAGCTAAGGCTGGCGATTATAAAACCTTATATAGGGCTTTGAATTATGCTTTGCCATGCAATTATAAAGTTCACCCTGAAAACAAGTCTTTCTTGCCTTCGTATGCCGTTACTAATTGCTATAACTTGGCCGAATCTTTTTATGACAGGGGCAGCCTAAGCTTTTTAACCGGAAGCATTGCCGTGGTTGAAAGGTCAATCTATAACTGGATGTTTGGGATCCAATATGGATTGGGTGATATCAATTTATGTCCGTGCCTACCAAAAGAATATGGCGATTCTAAGGTTATTGAACATTTTTTAGATAAAGAAATAACAATAAAATATAATGGATTCGGCAGCAAAGTTGCCAAGTGTATATTTAATGGCTTCTTAGTCCGCGTTAATGATTCTTTTATAACAATTTCAAAGGATGAATTAAAAAAGAAAAACGAAGTCATACTAGATTTATGCTGAATTGTAAAAATATTTAGTAATGTTTTGTTACATTGCTTTATTTTTTTGATAGGCGTTTTCTAAAACCGATTGTCTCAATTTTTATTAAAAAGTATTCTTATGAAAACAAAAATATATTTAGCAATCTAGAATAAGGAGAATCAACCAATGATTAAACCAAGAGATAAGAAGGAATCGTTTTACGAGTTTGACGATTCGAATAAGGAAATTGTTTTTCATCGTCACGATATGCCTTCTCCATGGATGAACTATCTAACCAATGGAGAGTTTTATACCATGATATCCCAAGCGGGCGGAAATTTAAGTTGGTATAAGTCTCCTGAGATTTGGAGAATCGGCCGTTATGGTTTCTTTAATACTCCTACCGATGCCCAAGGATTATTTATTTATATTAAGGATAAGAAAACAGGAAAAGTCTGGAATCCAAATTTTTTGCCTACTAATGAAGAGCTAGATTGTTTTGAATCTAGACACGGTCGTGGATATACCCGCTTTAAGGCCGCAAAAGATGGAATAGTTGTTTCTTTGCTTACTTATGTGGGAAAAGAAAATGCCTTGGTATATCGTCTTAAGATTTCTTCTAAAGAAAGCAAAGACATCCAAGTATTTGCCGCCAAAGAAATGGGCAATATGGAATATATAAGGGAAATGGAGTGGCAATGCTATACCAAGCAATCCAATAACATAAATTATTTCAAAGACGTGGATGCCTTGATTTATGATTATTTTATAGATGCACAGCCTCGCCCGGATGAAACCCCATATGTTTTTATGACATCAACCTTGTCTTCTTCTTCCTATACTGGGATTAGAAAAGGCTTTTTAGGGGCATATAGAGATTTATCAAATCCCGAAGCCATTGAAATAGGGAAATGTCCAAATACTGAACTCCAAGGCGGCGAAGGCATTTTTGCTTTCTCCTATGATTTGTCCTTTGAGGAAAACGAAACAAAAGATTTCGCCATTATTTTGGGAACATTCGATAAAAAAGAAGACCCCGTATCTTCAATTTCTAAGTTTAAAAATCTAGCCTTTGTTGATGAAATATTTAATAGCGTGAAGGAAAAATGGAACGAATTTGATTCTATTTTCCATGTTGAAACCGATGATAAAGAGCTTGATAGAATGGCTAATATTTGGAATCCATATCAGGCCTATATTAATTTTTGTGTTTGCAGGGAAATATCCTTTTATGCAACTGGCTCTGCTAGAGGATATGGAGTAAGGGATACTTCTCAGGATTGCCTTTCTAGGATTATTTATGATCAGGAATCGGTTAAGCAAAGAATAAAGGAAGTAATGTCTGAACAATATAGGTGTGGCAAGACTACCCACCGTTATTATCATATAGAAAAGAAAAAATCCGATATGAGCGATAGAAGCGATGACCACCTTTGGATGGTTTATGCCGTTTATGAATTGTTAAAAGAAACAAATGATTATACATTCTTAAACGAAGTAGTTCCTTATTATGACGGGGGAGAAGGGACTGTTTTAGAGCATTTAGAGGCTTCTATTAATTTTACTGTTTCGACTATGGGCAAGCATAAAGTGCCCTTAATGCTAAATAGTGACTGGAATGATTGCCTTAATACGGTTTGCCGTAAGGGAAAAGGGGAATCGATTATGGCGGCTGAGCAATTTGTTTTGGCTTGCTTGGATCTAGTTAAAATAGAAAAAGAATTGGGACGTGACTATTCTTTTTATGAAGATGCGGCTAAAAAGCAAGCTAAAGTCTTAAATGAAGACATGTTTGAAGAAGATCACTATATCCGTGCGTTTACCGATTCTGGAATTAGGGTCGGTGGAAGCAAGGAAAAGTGTGGAAGGATTTGGATCAATAGCAATTCCTGGGCCGTTTTCTCTTCCGTTGCTGATAATAAACGCGGGAATATAGTCATGGATAGCGTCATGAAGTATTGTAATACGCCTTTTGGTTTAGCTATTCAATATCCTCCGCTAGAAAGAAATTATCCTTCAAAAGAAGAAGAAATTTCTTTTGCTACCCCAGGAATCGGAGAAAATGGCGGGGGATTTTGCCATGCGAATACTTGGGCAATAATTGCCTATTGCATGCTTAATAGGCCTGATGATGCCTATAAAGTTTATAGTGAGCTTATGCCAGACCATATCATCTCTAAAATTGGTGTGGATGCCTATAATTGCGAGCCTTATATATATTCTTCTAATGTCCGTGGGCCTAGGGCATTGCGTGCAGGGGAAGCGGCCGTTAGCTGGCTTACTGGTACGGCTACCTGGATGAACATTGCCCTTCAGCAATATTTCTTCGGCGTTCGGCCAGAAAAAGAGGGCCTATTAATTGACCCATGTCTTCCAAGCCATATCAAAAAAGCAAAGATTACTAGAAGGTTCCGTGGCTGCACCTATGAAATTGAGCTAAACATAAAAGGAAAGAAGACACACGCCTGCACTCTTTTTGCTAATGGTGAGAAAATTAACGGAAATATAGTCCCTCCTAGCTCCAAATCAATTAAAATTGAATGCGTTGTCGATTGATTCAATTTAACTAAAGGAGTCTGCATGAAGCCAGATTATATAAAAAGATTTGAAAAATTAGGCTTTGGGATGTTTGTCCATTACGGATTATATTCCATGCTTAACAAAGGCGAATGGGCCTATTTTGCCTTGGACAAAGAAGAGAAAAAGAAATACTTTAGCAAGGAATTCGCGGATAGGTTTAACCCTAAAAAGGATTGGGCTATCAAGCTAGTCCGCCTAGCTAAAAAATCTGGTGTTAAATATATTAATCTTACAACCAAACACCACGATGGTTTCTTTTTATACGATTCAAAAGGATTGACCGACTGGGATTGCATGCATTATGGCCCCAAAAGAGACTTGGTAAAGGAATTTGTCGATGCCTGCAATAAGGAAGGAATAGTCCCTTTCTTTTATCACGCCCTATTGGATTGGCATTCAAAAGATTACAAAGAAAACTTTCCAAAATATTTAGATTTTTTGTATAAATCGGTCGAACTACTTTGTACTAATTATGGAAAGATAGGCGGGTTTTGGTTTGACGGATTTTGGGATAAGCCAAATGAAAACTGGGAATTTGACCGCTTATATAAAATGATTAGAAAATACCAAAAAGAAGCCATGATTATAAATAACACCGGCTTAAGCGATACTGGTTCGATCGGACATTATGAAATCGATTCTGTCACTTATGAAAGAAGCGCGCCAAGTAAAACCATTCAAATCGATGGTAAGGAAAGAGCCGGGGAGATGTGCGAAGTCTTTGGTGAGCATTGGGGATGTGCTAAACATGATTTAGACTATAAATCTTTTAAGGAAATTCTTTATTCGTTACTTGATTGCCGTAACTGCAATTGCAACTTTTTATTAAATTGTGGTCCTTTAGGAAGTGGGTATATTTCTACTAGAGATAAGTTATATTTTGATGGTCTAGGGGAAGTAATTAGGAAAAACAAATACTTTATTTACAACGTAAAAAAAGCCGATATTGAAAGTGATGATTGTATTATCCTCCAAGATGATAATTACTATTACGCCGTCATTAAGGATGTTGTCTTTTCTTTAGACCCAAATGTTCAATTAAATGAAGGAACAAAGCAAGTTGTTATTAAAAACCATAAGATAAAAAATGCAAAATATTTAGATTGCAAATATCCTGTCATGCTGTCAAAAGACAAATCAACGATTATTGTTAGGCCTTTTGATTATGGCGAGGCTAGATGCATTAGGGTAGTTAGGTTTAAATAATTAAAAAAAGCAAGCAGGGTTAACGGCTTGCTTTTTAAAAAGGAGTGCTTATTTCTCTTGCTTTAGTTCTTCAAATTTTTCCTTCATTGTCGGGTTATTTCTAGTTAATTTTTTAATTGTTAAATCTTGGGCTTTGTTATTGGCTATCCTTAAATTCCTTTCAGAACCAAGCAAATTGTCTTTGACTTTTTGTAGATGTGCGATTGTATTATCTATTTCTTTTATGGCCGAGTTAAATTTGTCGCTGGCTCTTTCAAAATTCGTTGCAAACCCTTTTTGGAATTCTGTTAAGCTATTTTCAAAATTCGTGATGTCGATATTTTGGTTTTGTATTTCCGTTAATTCCTTTTTATAGGAGAGGGAATTTTTCGCGGCATTAGCAAGCAATGTAATCATGGCAATGAAACATTGAGGCCTTATGACATACATTTTTTTATAACGATAAGAAACATCTACTATGCCTGAATTATAGAATTCGTTATTAGGTTCTAGCATTGAAACCAATACGGCATATTCGCATTTCTTTTCGTTTCTATCTTTATCAAG
>DOQE01000069.1:6405-10240 GCA_003512585.1 Bacillota bacterium
ACATATTCTTGCCCATCTTCATAATCCCTAAATATGAAATCACCTTTGGATCCACTTTCTATACTTACTTCGTTATCTTTTTCAAAGTAGGCATTTGGGAAAGCACTTGTCCTCAATTTATTGAATTCAATCATGCAATGTTGTTCCAATGTTTCGCCTACTAATTTCGTCGACATCTTGGACCTTAAGTCTTTGAAATACTCTATTTGCTCGTCTTTTTGTTTCAATTCGACGTTATATTGGGTTTTTAATTTTTCTAATTGCAGAATGCTTTCTTTTTCTTTTAGCAAGGAGTCGTTTTTAAGCTCGCTTATAACTTTTTCTTTTTCGCTATTTATTTCTTTAATGGAGGCTTGGGATTTTTCTTTTTCTAGATTAATTTGGTTGTTTAAATCTGATATTTTTTCTTTTAGTTCAAAAACTAGTTTATCTTGCTCGTTTTTGTTCTTTTGCAAGGCTAAGTTGATCTTGGATTCTATTTCCTTTTCTAGATTTTCCTTTTCTAACTTTAAGGTCTCTATTTCCTTGTCTTTATTTGAAATTGTTTCGCTTAAAGTAATTTTGCTTTCGGTTTTATAGCTAAGAAGTTTGTTATTGGCGTCGTTTATTTGGGTTTTTAGCTTTTCTATTTCTTCATTGTTTTTAGTTACGGATTCGCTTTTGACTAACTTTAATTCGGCATTATATTGAGCCTTTAAAGCAGATATTCTTTGCTCCAATTCCTTTTCAAATTCCTTGTTTTTGACTTGGCTTAATAATTCGGCGTAGTCTTTCTCACTAACTTCTATGACTGTTCCACATTTTGGACATTTGATTTCTTGCATGGTTTACCTCTATGTTTATATTTCCTATTTTATTATTTAAATAAGTTCTTTTTAAGTTCCTCATCATTCATTTTTTGAAATTCTTCTTCTAACTCCAAACCTAGTTGACCTAGTATAAATTCTAGTTGGGGCCTATTTATTTTATTATCGACAAACATCCCGCAGAAGGTTTCGGCTATTTCTTCTACCGTTTTTCCTTTCTTCTTTTGATAATTTACAAATTCTTCAAATTCATTTTTTGTCATTTTGGTTTCCTTTTGTTGGCAAAATATTATCATTTGTATTTATCTTTTTTATTTTTGCACGCGGAAACCGTTTTTAATATTTTAAATTATTTGGTTATTGTATAATCGATTATAGAACTAGTTTCCGCATGCAAGATTAAAATAATCTACGTAATTTAGTTTAATAATCTAGTCTAGGGTAGGGCTAACTTAAAATAAGGATAAATAATGGCAACGAAAAACTTTAAAGTTGAATTCAAAGAAAAATTAGTAGAATCTGATTTTGATGCATTGCTTGTCGCCTTGCCTTTCAAAAACCGGTATGGGCAATTTTTAAGAGACGTTGTTGCTTCTGATTCTAGTGGAGAAATAGAAGAATGCCTTGATAATATTAAAAATATTAATGTCGGGGACATTATTTGCTTGCCAAAGGGAAATGTTAAATCCAAACATTTATTGGGCCTTGCCTTGCCTTCTTCTAGTAGCGATCCAAAAGGTAATGTTTTATGGATTGGTTTGTATTCTCTTTTTAATTATTGTTTTATAAATCAATATAAAAACGTTATCTTGCCTCTTCTTGGAAGCGAAGCGGAAGGCTATAGCGAAGCGGAAGCTAATTCCATAATATCAAGTGTCTCAAGAGAATTTATACAATCACATAGGGGGATGCATATTACTTTGTCTTATCTTCCTGGAGAGAGCAAGAATGAAAGAAAGGGAGAAAAATATAGTAAACGTCCTCCCTCCTTGCTAATCAATTTAGATGAAATGAACATTACTTCATATTATTCTTATTTGCTTTCTTATGTTAAAAAAAGAAACGAAATGGGTTACCCCGTTTTATATATATACGATGAAAAAACATTCGAAGATGAATTAAATAATTTGGGTTTTGATGCCCCTCAAATTTCTACTTGGAAAGGACCTGCTAGGAAAAAGAATGCCAAAAATGATAACGACGTGTATTATCCAAAGCCATCCAAAGTGGCTTTAATGAGAATAATCTTACTTTTGGATATGAGTTATGAAGAGGCAATTAAGTGCTTTTTCTTTTTTGGCTACGGGCTTACTCCTTTTAATGAAATAGATAGGACGTGGATTGAATTCCTCCTCCTTGATGAGCGAGAAGATGTCTTTTGGTTTTCAAAAGAGCTTCAAAGAAAATTCGGAAAGGAAAACGGTTTATTTCCCATAGAGAAATAAGGAAGGGTATAGAAAATGAAAGTATTATCTTGCGATCCATATAATGATTATTTCTTTGTTGGGGCAAATAGGGACGAATTTGTTAAAGAGGTTTATCCTTTATTAATGAAAATACGGTTTGATTTTTATCTAGATCATGCCGCCTGGGAGTTTGCCTCTTCCTATGAAGAAATAGAAAGAAGGCACCAAATTGCTTTTAAATTTAAAATGAATCCAAGCGAAGGCATTGATAAAGACAAGGCTAGGGTATCCTCGTTTTTAGAGATCGCTTCGACTCCCCTTTGGGATATATATTTTATAATCAATAAGACTTTTACTAAGCTTTTTGTTGTCGAGCCTGATTATCCTGCCTGTTATTTATGGAATGGCAATTCACCTTTTAGGAAGTGTAAGCAGTTTGAATTCTTCCATTTATCAATTTTGAATCAATCATCAATGCTAGCAGAAAATGGTCTTCCTTATGTAGAAACGCTTTGCAAAAAAGAACATTCAGACCCTTGCTTATTTATTAAAGAAGGCAAAAGGAAATCTTTAAAGGAAGAACAAATTATCATTGACGCATTCTTTAAATTTCAAAAAGGGATTTTTAATTACGAAGACTATTTAACAGTTGTTAACAGCTTAGGCTATGAATTTACTTCTTTTTATAAGGAAATGGATTTAGTAGGAAAATTGATGGAACCCCCTTTAGGCGAAGATTACCTTATTAACGAAGAAATATTAAAAGCAAGAAACTAAGCCTTTATAAAAATTATTTAGAAAAAGAATTCCAAACATTTTTATTTGGTTTATAAAAAGTAATATTTTTAAGACATCTTTAAAAATGTTTCCGCCAGCGAATGTGCTCTTTTTACTTTTATGTTTACTATTAAAGCAAAGGAGAAGTACGAATGAAAAGAAACCCATTGTTGTTTGCATTAGCTTTATTAATCCCTTCTTTTCTAGCCTCTTGCGACGATGAAAATTGGGGAGAATGGAAAGCGGACGCCCAATCGATATTTGTTTATTCCACCTATAATAGAGGGAGTTATAGTCTTATAAGTGAGTCAATTAAAGAGGAACGAGACTTTAAGATGAACTCCAATGTTTTAAGGTATAGGCTTGCTAGCAATAGCATAGATATTTATTATGATGTCGACTATTCCTATTATGAAGACGGAAAAACGGTTTCGGTTTCTAACAAAAAGAGAGAGTATCATAAAAATTGTTCTTACTCGATCACCTTCATTGATGTTTACGTAGTTAGCAATACCCGTCTATATTATTAACTTTGTAAGCTAAGTATTGCTTTATAAATAGGGAATGTCCTAGTCTTTCTTGTTAGAATTATTTTTATATTCATAATCGAAATAAATACTGAAATTATCTCTTTTACATGCGAAATTTTTTCCTTTTCTTCTCTTTTTGTATAAACATATAGCAATTTGCCTTGTCTTCTTTTAATTTTATTTAGAGGAAAGCTATGGATAAGTGGTATAAAAATATTTATAGAAGAAACTTGGTCGACATGCATATTAACGACGATAAGAAGATATATTTATCAAAGTTTAATGCCAAAGATTATTTTAAATATTTAAAAGAGGC
>DOQE01000091.1 GCA_003512585.1 Bacillota bacterium
AAATAATGGTCATCCAACTCTTGTCCTTTTGGAGATGACGCCCCAAAAAGAGTACGACCCGTATAGACAATATCTTTTCTTTTTAAATAATCTTGGCTCTCTATTAAAAAATATTCCTGTTCGGCCCCGGCATAACTATATACGTGTTTAACGTCGTTATATCCTAATAAATGTAAAAGTTTTAGTACTGACTCATTTAAGTAATCTTCGCTTCTTAATAAAGGGGTTTTATCGTCTAAAGCTTCGCCATTATAAGAGCAAAAAGCAGTCGGTATATATAGAATTGCCCCATATTCATCATCTAAAACAAAAGCCGGGCTAGTGGCATCCCAAACCGTATATCCTCTAGCCTCGAAAGTCGCACGTAATCCACCGGAAGGAAAACTAGAAGCATCCGGCTCTCCTTTTATCAATTCCTTGCCAGTAAAATCAAAAGATATTTTTCCTTCTTCATCAGGTTTGCCAATAAAAGCATCATGTTTTTCGGCCGTTAAACCATTTAGGGGTTGAAACCAGTGGGTATAATGGGTTGCCCCCTTATCAAGCGCCCAATTCAATAATCCCTTGGCTACATCGTCAGCAAAAGAAGGATCGAGTTCTTTTCTTTCCTTTGTAGCCTCATTTAAAGCATTATAGGCTTCTATGCTTAAATACTTTCTTTTTTCTTTATCGTTAAAAACGTTAATTCCGAAATTATTTTGGAAATAGTTCGTTTCTTTTTTGCCCATAGTCTTCTCCCTTGCTGGTTTCAAGCTATTTATTAGGAAGACAAATTCCTATGGTTCTTTATTCTTGCACGCGTAGAAAAAATATAAATAATAAAAGCGCTTTCTTGATAAAAAAATTTAAAAGGACCCATTAAACTAAAATGATGTTTTCTTAGTTTTAAAACTATGATTTTTGCTATTGCCGATATTTTTTCTTAAGGTTTTATAGTTTTCAAACTATACGTATTACATGAAAAGTAAAATGATTCTATACCACGGTCAAACCAAATAATAAAAATGCCAACCTATGGTTTAGGCAATAAAAACAATGATTATGGCGTTGGATTTTATTTAACACAAGATAAAACCATGGCTAATATTTGGGCCAGCAAAAATTTAAATGATGGATACGTTAATGAATACACTTTAAATTTAAATGGTCTATCTATACTCAATTTAACAACCAATACAGAAAAAGATATATTGATTTGGATTACTATTTTAATATCGCACAGGTTTTCTTTTTCAGAAAAAGAAGAAAAGAAAGAAATAATAAACTGGCTAATTAAACGATTTAGCGTTTCAATCGATGATTATGACATAATAATAGGCTATAGAGCCGATGACAGCTACTTTGCTTATTCATATGGTTTTGTCAATGATCAATTGCCGTTAGAACTGCTTTTAGAAGCCATGAAATTAGGGAAATTAGGGAAACAAGCGGCACTCATTTCAAAAAAAGCATTTAATAATCTAGAATTTTTCGATTACGAAAAAATAGAAAAGAGTTCATCTTACGATTCAATTCGAAGACAAGCATCTATCGAATATGAAATACTAAAAAGAAAAAGAAGCATTAATATGACATATATGAGGGACATAATTAGAAAATATGAAAAAAATTAATAATGTTGATGTATGGGCTTTAAAAAATAAATTGGGGGGGTTATTAAACCATTTGTATTTTGATGCCGGAATATCAAAGGAAATGATCCAATACAAAATGATTTTTTCCTCAGTTTTGGACTATTTTGAAAACAATGATGTTGATTCTTTTTTAGGCACTTCCGACCAAGAAATCATTCAATCTTTATTCGAAGGAGAAACTCAAATTGACTATTCGAAAATAAACCCTGTATTCCTATGGGCGGGTTACGGCTATATAGATTTATCAATAAAGCTGTCAACACCTATAAAAACGATTTTTCTTTTATTGCCATTAAATGAAATGCTTTCGTTATTTGAGCCTTATCATGAAATGTCTTTTTCTCATTTGAAGGACTATTACCTTGAAAATTGTAACACTAGAAGCGTCTTTGAAAGCATTAGATCATACAGTTCATATTCAAAAAAAGAAGTATGCATACTAGCAGGTATAAAAGAAAAAAACATTACCAAATTATATTTATAACAATAAAGCACTGTTTAACTCTTCGCTTAAAACGATTATAAAATTATCTAAATTATTTTCTTGCCCATTAGATTTGTTTAAGGAAGAGTCTTCTTTTATTCCGTTTAGTTTTTCTTTTATGGAAAAGGAAGAATTTGTTAATAAACTGTTAGATTCATTATTTTTGTTTTATCCAAAATTTAAGAATAGAAAAGTTCGTTTTATTCTTGACCAAAATAAAACGTATTCCACCAGTAACGAAAAAGATGCCGTTTCTTTCGATTTTATCAATTTATGTTTTATAGAAGGTAAAATAAAAACATACATAAAAAAAGAGATATTCAACTACGCGTTAGGCAAAGCCTGCCGTGATTTTTATAAAATTTAAGATTTTATTTTCTTTTTAAAATTATTGATAAGTAATTCCTAAAACACCCAAAAACAACCCCATTTTTAATACTTATCCGTTTACCCTTTATTAATTCTTTGGCTTCGAAATTTGAATCAGGTAGAGTTATTTTATATGCTCTGCTAACGTCGTCATTAGCAAAATTTAAATCAAACAAATTGATGATATAGCCTTTATCGTTTTCATAGATTAAAGCTTCGACATATTTACTTGTTTCAATATTAAACAATGAAGCAATATTATTTTTAATTATTTTAGACAAAATATCCTTATAGTTACATCTATCATCGCCTTCTATAGGCAAGCAAGAATAAATTACTTTCCCTTTGCCAAATGTATTTTCAACAATGGCAGAATATTTGCTAACTTTCCCAGGAGGATTCGAATGAATGGATGCAAATTCGTTGTAATTATCTGGATCGGTATAAGGAAGAACTATTTTCGCACACACGTCCCCTTTAATTGCTTTTAAAATTGGTAATTTAAAAGTCGCGGGAAGAGGATATTTTCTATTAAACATTCCAAAATATTTTTTATAGTCATCTCTAGTCGGGCATGCATAGGCTTTAACTTCATCATAACCTCTATAAATTGGTTTATAAGGGCTATCTTGGTTAGTTTCTCCTTCAATTCTTCCTTCAAAAAATAAATTCAACAAAGAAGAATTTGAATCCCCGCTTAAATAAAGAAGTCCGCCGCTATTTACATAATTCTTTATTTCTTTAATCTCGTCTTCGTCTAAATGAATTAGACCGGGTATAAATAGCATTTTAAATCTATTTAATTCATTTACTTTACCATGTCCAATAATCGTATATGGAATATGGTTTTCTATTAAAGTTTTGCTTAATTGAATGCAAAGATGTTTATTGTCTTGCCTATTGTGGTATTTAAACTGGGTTCTACTATCGAAAAGAACTCCGACTTCTTCTAATGGCTTACCAAATGGCAAATACTTTTCATATTTCATTTCATTTTCAAATACACGTCCTAAACGTTTTGCCACTCTATGATCCAAAGTTCCATCCGGATTGATCGCATCGATTATTAAGGAGGCCCCACCATGCAATGTAGTTAACATTATCTCGGCAAGCAAAGTCTCCTCGCTTTTATTTATCGTATGTTCTCTTAAAGTTTTGTTGCATCTACAAGTCATGTATTCAAAAGGCTGATTCTTGCTGATGCTTCTATAATATTTGGCAGTAAAGGAATGGTTATATAAATCACCGTATAAATCACCGCCCGTGAATTCGCATTGCTCGTTTATTCCTTCTGTAGAGCCAGCTAAATAATCACACCCTATGACGGCGGCAAAATTAAATTCAACGGTAACGCTAGGCATTATTCTATTTGTTTCTTTTTTTACAAAAGAAGCAAACTCAGCCATCCATTCTTGCCTAGATTTAATAAATTCATTCCAAGTTTTATCATCCCAATCTAAATCGTTTGGGATTTCTTTCCCTTTTTCTAGATAAAACCTTTCCTTGCAAGAAGAGCAATGACATAACACTTCCCAATAAGGCATATCAAAAAACAAGGCATCTAAATTAGGGAATTCTTTTGCAATTTCTTCGATTTGTTTAGTAACAAATTTCCTATATTCCTTATTGTTTGGACACGCTAGCCCATAACGCTGCCCATGATCTCTCCAAGTATGCCCATCTTTATCAATCATTTCCCAAGAATGATGATCATTTACGGCTTGATTGTTAAAAATAAGAGAATAATAACCAACAACCTTCATCCCGTTATCTTTGCATAAATTGATAAGCTTTTTTATTTCGTTTGGATGATTAATAAAGAAATTATGCGTTTTGCTAACACTGGTTTTAAAATTACATAAGCCCGTATGAGACTGCAAATAAATCATGGGGCTATCTATTTTTGCCTCTTTTAAATATTTAAAAT
>DOQE01000104.1:0-246 GCA_003512585.1 Bacillota bacterium
TATCCCAATGCGCAGTTAATATTCCACAAACAACACCAAACACAAGCAAGGCAATCAAAGCAACATTTGCATCAATGCCTTTTATAAAAGGAAGAATCAAAGATACCATTATCCTTTCAAATGGAGAAAACGTTTTCCCAGACGAAATAGAAACTTATTTTAAAGACATTAAAAATTTAAATAACGTCGTTTGCCTCGGAGCAAAGAAAAAAGGAGAAAGCGAAGAAAAGATTACTTTGGTTTGCG
>DOQE01000104.1:252-3530 GCA_003512585.1 Bacillota bacterium
AAATTCTGTCAATCTAGACGCCATAAAAAAGATCTATTCAGATATTTATGCAATAAATGCTACTTTGCCTTCGGAAAAGAAAATACAAGAAATCTTAATCGATAAAAGGCCTTTGCCTATGTCAGGTTCACTTAAAGTAAAGCGATTCCTGATAAAAGAGGCCATAGAAAAAGGGTCAAACGATTTTGTAAACATCGAACAAAACAAAAAAGAAGTAGTAAGTTTTGAGGGTTACGATAAAAAGGAAGTAGAAAACATCCAAAACAAAATTATTAAAATATTCTCAAAAATCTTGATGCTACCAGAGTTTAAAATAGACCCAGATTCCATATGGACTTCCGATTTGGGCGGAGATTCCATGTCTTATATTGAAATGGTCCAAACTTTAGATAAAGCCTTTAAAATTGAAATTCCAGAAGATAAATATGGCCTATTGGGCAACGTTAATGACTTCACCAAAGAAATATTAATATTGAAATACGGCGACAAATCTAGTAAAAATGATGAAGAATAAAGAAAACAACTAGAAAATAGTTGCCTTTTGTTAGTCTAAAGACTAATATTAAACCCGCTAATAAAGTAGAAGGACTAAGTTAAATGCCAAACATTAAATCTCAAATCAAGCGCGATCAAACCAATGAATTAGCCCGTCAACGCAATGCTGCCGCTAAATCAAAAGCTCGCACCGCTATTAAAAAAGTTGAAAAACTAGCTGCTTCAAATAACAAAGAAGAAGCAACAAAAGCTTTAGCAGAAGCCATGAGCATTCTTGATAAAATCGCACAAGATGGCATCATTGCCAAAAATAATGCCGATCGCAAAAAAGCTCATTTGCAAGAGTTAGTTGCTAACATTAAGTAAGAAACTTATTTATTAAATTAAGCTGCATTCAAGCAGCTTTTTTATTTTAAATTAAAATTAGCCAAAAACCTTTCAAAGGCAAATTGCCCACTACACCTGCCACTTAAAATGTCTTTATCAGCTTTATAAAGAAGCTCGCTTACATTTGCTAATGTTTCTTTTTTTACTCCATAAAGATTTCTTAAAGTAATATCAACTCTAAAGGGAGAAGAAGATAGTTCTCTAGCAATGGAAGAAGAAGACAATCCTTTATTATCTAGATATAAAACCATATCCATGAAACGAAATTGAGAGGAAAGCATGCCAATTAGTCTAACTTCATCAACGGAAATAATCTTTAATTGCCTATATATTTCCAATGCCTTCTTTATATCGCCTCTAATTAAGGCATTGGAAAGAGAAAAAGCATCGTCTTCTTCTTTTGGGCTAACTAATCTTTTTACATCCGATAAAGAAATGTTTTCCCCGTTTGCATAGCTAGATAATTTATCGATTTCATTTAAAAAACGTCCGTAGTCATCGCCAATTCTATTTATTAATTCTTTGGCTGCATCAGAAGAAATCAAGCATCCAAAAGAAGAAAAATACCTATTCATATAATCTAAGTATTCGTTCATTTTTGGCAAAGTTATTTCTTTAATTGTCCCTACTTTTTTTATAGCGACAACAAGAGGATTTTTTTCATCAAGTTTTTCTGCTTGGCAAGTAAGGATTAAATTCACTTGTTCACTTGGGTTATTTAAATAAGAAAGCATCTTATCATAAGAATCAAGGGGCAATAGTTTGGGCTTGCTTTTGGTTTTAGCTAAAAAATAGCATCCATCTGCTAGAATTGTTTTCTTCTCATACCCTAGGGGCATGAAAACACATTCTTCGTAAAGTTCATTTAAAGAAGTCATGGCCATATTGAAAGAAGAATAATTGCATTCATTTCTATTTGGTTCTAATTTAAAAGAGAGCTTACGTCCTAAACTGCTAGCCATTTTTGAGTCGATAGAATAATAAAGAATAACCATAGAAAAATTTTATACTTTACTTAGCAAAACTAAAATAGGAAATACTTCCTTCAATATCGGTTCTTCTAACTTTAATATTTTCGCTTTTAAGCCTAGAAATAACCTTAGAATCCGGATGTCCGTAACTATTGTTTTTTCCTACCGAGATTATAGCTTCTTTTGGCTTGATAGCCTTTAAAAACTCATAGCAAGTAGATGTTATGGATCCATGATGCCCTACTTTTAAAACGTCTGCTTCTAAATTTGGGCAATCTTTTATGATTAGTTTTTCAATTTCGAGAGGACAATCACCCATAAATAACCATTTTTTGTCAATAAATTCAGTATAGATTGCCAATGAATTCTCATTGTTTCCTTCAAGGTTATACCGATTTAGGTTTTCTAAAGTCAAATCACCTACTTCAATAGGAAATTCATATTTGGAATCCACCACCTTTTTAACATTAAAATTTTTGCATAAGGATTCTTTTGCACCATCATGATCAAAATCTCCATGTGTCAAAATCAAATAATCTATTTTATATATCCTCTTCTTTCTAAAAAATGGAATCAAAACTTCCTTAGCCATATCAAATTTAATGTTTCCTCCCGTATCAATAAGTACAGTTTTGTTTTGATTTCTTAGCAATATAGAATCTCCTTGCCCAACGTTAATAAAACATACTTCATTTGAAAAATAATTCCAAAGAGGCAAAAAAGAAATTAGCAAAGAAAAAATATAAGAAAAAGAGGCTATTCTTCGAATTTTTATTTCATTTAAGTTAAAAAATATTAACCAAATAAAAAAGAAAATATAAAAAATAATAATGCTAGTTTTGCAAGGGGTAAATAAAGAAAGGGTCGGATCAAATTTTAAAAATAGATTCGATAGTTTCAATATGATTTTATAAAGAAAAGAAACAAAGTTTCCTAACCTAAAAAAAGTAAAAGAAAATAAACATACAAAATAAGAAAACGCAACAATGGGAGTCAACAAAAAAGAATAAAAATAAGAAAATAAATGAAATTGCCCCGAAGAAAAAGAGAGTTTAAAAGGCAAAATAAAGACATTAAGCAACAAAAACTCAAGAAACAGCCTTTTTTTCTTCTTATAGAAGGAAAATTTAACATTTGTAAAATAATATAGAAGAGCAATTCCCATGCTTAAGAAAAAACCGTCTTGATAAGCAAAATTAAAATCAAAAGCCAGTAACAATAAACCAGGAAGACAAATTAATGTTAGATCATCTACTTTTTTCTTTTTTAGCTTAAAAATCTTCCTTAATAAAAAAGAGAAAAAAGAACGGATTACCCCAATCTTTTTAAAGGAAAATAAAAAAAGAAACGAGCCTAAAATAATCTCAGCAACATCTTCTTTTTTGCCAGATAAGAAAGAAGAAAAGATAGTTTTATTTAATTTTA
>DOQE01000039.1 GCA_003512585.1 Bacillota bacterium
CTCAAAAGCAAGTTATGGAATTAATGGATGCTGTTGATTCTTATATCCCAGATCCAGTCCGTGATAATGATAAGCCATTCTTACTACCTATCGAAGACGTTATGACCATCTCTGGTCGTGGCACTGTCGTCACTGGTAGAGTCGAACGTGGTATGATCAAAATCAACGACGAAGCTGAAATCGTTGGTATCAAGCCAACCCAAAAGACTGTCGTCACTGGTCTAGAAATGTTCCGTAAGACCCTTGATTACGCTGAAGGCGGCGACAACATCGGTGCCCTTCTCCGTGGTATTACCCATGACCAAGTCGAACGTGGACAAGTTCTTGCTAAGCCAGGATCCATCGTTCCACACGATAAATTCACTGCTACCACCTATATTCTTACCAAAGAAGAAGGCGGACGTCATACTCACTTCCTTAACGGATATCGTCCACAATTCTTCTTCCGTACCACCGATATCACCGGCACCATCACTCTTCCAGCTGGAACCGATATGGTTATGCCAGGTGACCATGTTACCTTCACTGTCGAATTGATTCACCCAATCGCCATGGAAAAGGGAACCAAGTTCTCCATCCGTGAAGGTGGTCGTACCGTTGGTGCTGGCACCGTTGCCGAAATTCTCCACTGAGAAATTAGACACTAAGCAAATTAGCCTCAAGTTTTCTTGGGGCTTTTTTTCTTATTTTTTACGACTTTTGTTGACTAGTTACTCAACTTGTATAAAGTTATCATTATGCAAAAACAAAAATCATTAGACTCAACCGTACCTGCCTCAATTGGCAAATCCCTCTTCGCCTTTTTAATTGACTTTCTTTGCTCTTTGGGAGTGATGCTAGCTATATATTTTGGCATTGCTAAGCCTTTGATTGGAAGAAGCAATAATATTGACGGAATTTATAACGACTATAATAAATTTCAATCGGATTCTTTTTTAGTAGGAGAGGATTCAAAAGCTTTATCTTTCCCTTCTTACGATAAAAAAAGCAATACCTATGGCTATAAAAAATATGAAGAAGTTGTTTGGAAATACTATACTGTCTTCGTCGCGACTAATCCTAATGCAACTTTTTTTGAAGATGATGAGTTTTTAGGAGATAAAAATAATCCAATAGAAGTTGGAAAATGGGTCTATAACCATATATATAAATTAGAAGAGAATAATGAGAAAGAAGATTCTTTTTATAATAGTCCAACAGAGACAACCGACTATACACTTGCTCCTACTTTAAAACAAAGCTATTTAGATTTATTAGAAGCAGAGAAAAATAATGATAAAACCGAAACCGCCGATAAACTTCTTAATTATTATTATCAAAGCAAAGATAATTCAGTAAGTGGGCTTTATGTCGACTGCGTTAAGCATTTTTCTTCTCAACCATATGCAGAAGAGTTAACTAACAAATATAGTTCTATTTCATATTGGATTTGGCTACCGGGTATTTTAATTTCCCCCTTTATTTTCTTTTTTATCATCCCTTTATGCATTTCCAAAGGAAGAACAGTCGGCAAACTTATTCTTTCTATTGGTCTTGCCAATAAAAACGGGGAAGAGGCAAGCAAAGGTCAAATTGCCATTCATTATGCTATCTTGACATTGCTTTGGTATATCTTGGCTTTGCCAATTAATATGAATTTCTCCTTTATGATAGTAGGAACTGCTCTCCTTATTGATTTTATTGTTTTGCTTTTATCAAAAAACCATCAATCAATCCATGATAAAATCGCCTCAACCGAAGTAGTTGATTTAAAATTATCGACCATTTATCCTTCTTCTTTGTCCAAAGAAGAAAAAATAGAAGAAAAAGAGGAAATTAAAGAAGATAATTATTTTAACAAGCCTCTAAAAAGAGAAGAAAAAGAGGAAGAACCTAGTTTTGAAGTCTTAGATTCTAGGACTATTGGACAAGCAAGAAAACAAGCGGAAAAAATTAAATCATTTGATGAATTCGAAAACAAATAAACAAAAAATTCTCTCTCCCTATTTCCCTTACGTAAATGCAAAGAAAGGAAAGTCTTTTCTAGTTTCTTTTGCCGAATTCTCTTTGACTTTCATTTTGACTTTCATTTTATTTGTTGCAATTGGCTATCCTTCCTTTTTCTCGACTAGTTATGCCCTAGACGCGAATAATGAAATAGCTTCTAAGCAAAAGCAACTAAACGAGATAGTTTTATCTACTGGATTAGGAACATTGGGCAAAGATGGGTCTATAAGTGATGGGAAAGATATGGCAAAAAGCTATATTGAATCCCTAGTTAAGACAAATTGTTTTCTTTTAAATAATAAATATAGAGTCAATTCCAACGATGGGACCGGGCAAGTTAAGGAAGTAAGCGTGAATAAGGAAGACACTTTGCTTATATTAACTAAAGAAAAGAATCCTTTAGCTTATTATTTCCTTTCTTTTAAAGAAGAGAAAGAACCGTTAAATAGCTATATCTATGATGATGTAGACGTTTCCTCTTATAAAGAAGACTATTTATATAAGAATATATATGGATATGATAGTTCTAGATTTGAAGTAATCGATAACAATTATTCTATCTATT
>DOQE01000017.1 GCA_003512585.1 Bacillota bacterium
CTCCCATCATTTTTGAATTTCTTTTAAAAGTGAAGAAAGCCTTGATTGTTTTATGTTTGAATTTGTATTAATTTAATTCCATGAATGAAAGAAGGAAAAAAACAATTATCTCGTTTCTACTCTCTTTGCTAATTTCAGGCGTGGTTTTTGTTATTGTTTTCTTTGCTAGGAGAAATTATTTAATCTCAGGGTATTGCGATGCCTTTTTTGTTAGTGGTATCGTTAGCCTTGCAATACCTGTTTTTATTCTTTTAATTCGAACCGGAAGCTTCGATGTATTGAATTATGGCATGTATAGATTTTTTGAATCTTTCAAGAAAGATAAAGAAAAAAGGTGGGATTCGGCTTTAGATTATAAAAATTATTTTGGGGAAAAAAGAGAAAAAAATAAGCCAGTTGTCTACCCTTATTTTATCATTGGTTTTACTTTATTTTTGGTGTCTATAATTTTGCTTTCTATTTTTTATTCTTCTATCAACTAGCTTTTTTATTTGTACTTGCCTAAAAATTATTAAAAAATAGTTGCTTTTTTTTCTACGTGTGGTTTCCTTTTAGCACGCGTTATACTTTTGCGCGTGTATTAAACTTGATTTAAAAGCAGAATTTAAAAAAGAAAGGAAAAACGACTATGAACAAAAAAGGATTATTACTCTTTGCTCTCTCGGCTGGATTAGTCTTAACTGGTTGTGGCGACAATAGTGCTAGTTCAAGTTCAAAAACTAACACTGGTTCATCTTCAAGTTCATCTACTGGCGGTTCATCTGAATATTGGTCTGAAACCGATTCAGGCAAAAATGCCGATGGATATGCTGATTTTTCTGAATTAGATTGGAAAGAAAAATCTAAGATTCTCTATTCGCTAGAGAAATATTCAATGGAGAATTTCACTGGCGGCATCCCTTTGTATGACGATGCTTCTTTTGAACAATTTTCAAAAAGGATTACCCTTCCATCTACTAAATACCAAACCAACTATGGCTTTGGCACAGGCTATGGGACAATTGACCCGGCCGGGGATATGTATGATGGGCCAATTAGCGAAGCCAAATCGGAATGGAAATCGTATTTTCATGGCTATACCAATACCGATTCCGGTACTTTCAATGGCTGGGATTCGACAGGATCTGATGTTACCGACCGTATGTCAATGATTACTTCCGGATATTTTGGAGTTAAAGCCAATGCCGCGAATACTTCTTATTCCTGGGTTGGGTCTTTATCGAAAACAGATGCTCCAATCATGCTTGATGCGAATGGCAATGTCGTTGAAAATCCAAGCGAAGACCAAACTTCTCAATTCTGGAGAGTAAAGCTTCATTATGGAAAAGGCTATACCTACCATACTTCATCTACTTCTAAATATAAAAAGTATGATGGTAGGGAAGTTGCTCTAGAAGACTATTTGACTCCTTTTAAGGCCATGTTAAATAACAGGCTTACTAGATTTGCCGAACTTGTTTCTGATACTTCTGGCTTCCAAGGAGCCATGGAATATGTTTATAACACCTCTGCCCATAGCAAGGATTGGAAAGAATCTGGAGTCGGAATTCAAATAAATGAAGAAGAAGGTGCCTTAGATTTTACCTTCATTCAACCAAAGTCAAAAAGCTTTGCCAGGACCTCCTTATCTTCTGGACTTTATTCTCCGATTCCCCAAGAATTCTTGGATGATATTGGCGGAGCCAAAAATTATGGTACTTATGTAACTTCTTCAAGCGGAAGTTATACCGATGTTTTCGATAACATCCTTTCCTTTGGACCATATGTTCCTGAATATTGGCAAAAAGGAAAACAATTGGTATTTAAGAAAAACTCCGATTATTTCGAGGCTTCCGATTATCATTTTGCTGGTTATAGCGAAGTTGTGTTTGAAGGCGAAAAGGCCGACGAACAAGCCTATCAAGCTTTCTTGAAGAACGAACTTGACGAAGTTACAATCCCCGTCTCTCAATTAAAGAATCATAAAAACGATGAAAGGGTTTATCGTACTGAAGGAAGCACGATTATTAAGCTAAACCTTAATACGACTACTCCCGAAGAATGGGAAAAACTCTTTGGGGTAAACGGAACCGTTTATAAACACAACGAGAAGAATTATTGGGATACTAAGCCCATTATGAGCAATGAATATTTCTTAACTGGTCTATATTTTTCTATAAACCGTAAAGAACTTGCCGATGCCGCCGGACGTAACCCAGCCATGGCTTATTTATCTAACGCCTACATGCTTGACCCATCCGGTACCCAAAGTTATCGCGATTCCATATATGGAAAAAGTGTCATTCGCCCATATCAAGAAGCTTCTAACAACGAATATTGTTATTCTGCCGACCTTGCCCAAAAATACTTCAAAAGAGCCGGTGATGAATTGATTAAAAATGGCGATTATGAAAGAGGAGAAAAGATTACAATCCTTGGACTATATCGTTACCAAACCACGATCGATAATCTTGGCAATTATATTAAGAGCTATGTCGAAGATAGCTTTAATAAAGCTAATAAAGAGTCAGGACTTACCTTGGAACTAAAATTAGAAGTTGCCGGTAGTCAATATACCGATGCTTATACAAAGATGGATCATGGGGAATTCGATTTTGCCGAAGGTGCAATCTCTGGCAATGTTTTGAATCCTTTAGACTTCATGTCTACTATCTCTTCTACTAAATCGCTAAACCAAGGATTCTGCCTTAACTGGGGTAGTCCAACCGACGAAATGTCTAATCATCCTGCTATTTATCAAGGAAAGAGGTATTCATTTGATGCCCTTTGGAGCGCTTCCCAAGGATTTACTCCTTTAGATAATGGGGTTTCTTCTCCAATCGCCGGTAATCAAGAAATGTATTCTGGGACTGGAACAGAAGAAGGCTATGTTGTCTTCAAGGCCACTTATCCAGAAGGCGCGACCGATGAATACGGTAGGTCATTATATGAATTCTCCGCTAAAGATGTTGCTCTTCTATTTGGAAATACGGAAAATACCGAAAGCGGTTCTTATGTCTATGATCCGAGAGTAAAATTTAGCCAAAGTGAAAATGGCTATATAAAAATGATCATGCCTAAAGATCTTATTCAGAGTGCTGCCAATCAAGCATTCACCTCTTCTTCTAGCCAAATCTTTAATTATTTCAATATTTATTTTGCTCTTGTCTATAAGATTAAAAGAGGCAACAACGTTATTACCAAATCGATTCAAATTTCTTCGGTAGGGAAATTTACTGATTTTGGAATGACACCGGCTGTTAATAAGAATAAATAATTAACGATTTAACGATTAGAGCCGTCTTGAATAAAAATTCTTGGCGGCTCTTTCTTTGCTTGTTAAAAAGAATATCTAGGTATATTCTAGGCCGTGATATAATTTATATTGCTATGGACTTATTTAATAAGTGCCAAGGAGAAAAATAACGATGAAAGATTCAGTAAAATATGTAATAGAAAGGATATTGTTCATTTTTTTGACCGCGTTCATTATTCTTTCTATTACTTACATTTTGCTTCAGTGCTTGCCGATACAGCCAATGACTAGCCAAGCGACTGAAGAATTTAGGTTTTGGGAAAACCAAGTCAGGTTGGGCTTTTATTATTCAATTGATCGTAGCAAAATCGGTACGGAAGTTGATGGGGCTAAATATTTTGTTGAGGACTTTGAAAAACTTAACAATATATTGAACAACGCTGGCGATTATGCCCAAGCTACCGTTTCCACTGGGTCTGGTTCTACTACTTATTATTATATCCCTTATCCAATCATGACTCGTTATTTTGTTTGGATCAAAAATATTTTCACCGCTTGGGATTGGGGTACTTCGACTTCTGTCTCGTTAAACCAACCAGCCATTGCCATTTTAATGGAAGGTTTACCTTATTCTATGAGGCTTAATATTGTCTCCATTATTATTTCTGTTCCTCTTGGCTTAGGGCTTGGTGTTTTGGCAGCCTTAAAGAAAAATACTTGGGTTGATACATTAGTTTCTACCATTATCATGATATTTATTTCGGTACCTTCCTTTGTATTGATTTCTTTTTTGCTAATTTGGTTTGGGAGTATTTCAGGCTTTCCAATCCAGTGGCCTTCCGATGCGGCTGCTGCAGCTAATCCAGCCTTGGCAATAAAAGCCTACATTATTCCCGTTATGGCTTTGTCATTTGGCTCCGTTTGCTCTTTTGCCCGTTATACTAGAGCCGAGCTTTGTGAGATTATGTCTAGCGAGTTTTTGCTTTTGGCTAGAACAAAAGGCCTAACAAAAGGACAATCCGTCATCCGTCATGCCTTAAGGAATTCATTGGTTCCTATCGTTCCAATGATTATAGCCCAATTCATTGGGATTTTATCTGGCTCGATGGTTCTTGAACAAATTTATGGCATTCCTGGAATCGGTTCCTTATTTGTAAAAGCACTTAACGCGAAAGATTATCCAGTTATCATGGTTGATATGGCTATTTATACAACAATTGGGTTATTTGCGACTTTAATTATAGATTTAAGCTATGGGATTGTTGATCCTCGTATCAGAATGGGGGCGAAGAAATAGTTTATGGAAAAGAAAGAATTAAACGAAAAAGAAATAAATGAATCTTCTTCCGATTTCGAATTCGTTCAAATCGATGAATCGATTCACGATAAAAAATTCGATACTAAACCAACTACGTATTTAAAAGATGCAATAAAACGTTTCTTTAAAAACCGTTCCTCGGTTGTGGCTGGAGCGATTTTGTTTACCCTCATTGCCATGGCTATCATTGTTCCTTCTACCAATAAAAGCGATATCAATGCTCCAAATGACTTGATAAAATATTTGCCTCCTAAGTGGTTTAGTGGGGACATGGGTGGATTTTTAGATGGCACTGGGAAGGTTGAAAATATTGTTCTTGACCCAGAAACAAAGCAACTCCCCGCAGATTCAGATTATAAAGAATATGCCGTAATTGGGGATATATCTACAAAAGAAAGTTATGCCAACCAATTAGATAGGTCTGTTTCTAAATATGGAAAAGGCGGGGCAGTTACGATTGAAAATGCCTCGACTAAAAACAAGGAAGGGCATTGGGATCCTAGCGATGGAGGCATCTGGTCTCCTATAGTTAATCTTGGCTTAACTGAAACTGACCCAATTTCTTATACGGTTAATATCGATAGGAATTTTGTTTTGGACAATAAAGCTAGTGGTACAACATTAAAGGTTAACCTTTCATTTGTTACCACATTGGATAATAAGGATTACTTTATTAAACTTGCTTCTTTTGAAGATATAAATGCAGAAACCGCTTTTGTTAATGAAACAATTGATGGAGAAGAAGCAGAAATTATTAAACTAGAAAACAATGACGTTGCCGCCAAAATTAAAGAAGATGAAAACTTCGCTTCTTCTAATTCTGTCGACGGTAGGTTTGCCATTGTTATTGAAGCGCCTTCTACTGAAGCCGATTCGGTAAATAAGCTTTTTGTTAGGAACGTTACTTGCTCATCTTCTTCTTTAATATCGGCTACTTGGACCGATTCTACGAAGATGGCTACCGGAATTGATAATGCGACTGACGGATATTTTTCTAGAATTGCCGATAACACCAAGATATCCGTTTACCATAGCTTGGTAACATATGGTAGTTTCCGTTATGACTATTACGCGGCTGTTTTTGGAGAAATAGAGAAAGAATTCACAGAAGCCGATATAGAAGAGTATCAAAAAGAGGGCTGGATGAGTTATGAATGGAACCCAAATAAGGGGTCTAATTTAGCTCCTGGCGAATTTACTTTGACCGAAGAAGGGGAAAAATATTGCCCTTTGCGTAGCGTCATTTCTCAAGATAGCCCTTATAATCCTCTTAATCCTGATGACCCAGAGCTTTCTAAAAGAAGTGTTCGCGGCACCTATTCTCTTTATAGAGATTTATTCAAAAATAATAAAATCGCGACTTGCGAGATGCCAAAATATTTCTTTGGTACAGATTCTCATGGTTATGATTTCTTTAAGCTAGTTTTCTCTGGCTTGCTTACTTCTCTTGGATTAGGTTTGTTAAGCGCCACAATCAATATATTCATTGGTTTGATTTGGGGAGCGATTTCTGGGTATTTCGGCGGTTGGGTCGATTTGCTTATGGAACGTATTTGCGAAATATTGGGCGGTATGCCTTGGATAGTCATGATGACTTTGATTGTCTTGCTTCTTGGCTCTAATTTCTGGACTTTCCTTTTGGCTTTATGTTTAACCGGATGGATGGGCGTAGCTAGCGAGACTAGAAGCCAATTCTATAGATATAAACGAAGGGAATACGTTCTTGCTTCTAGGACTTTAGGCGCAAGTGATGCTAGGTTAATTTTCAAACATATTTTGCCAAATGGCATCGGGACTATCATTACAGGTGCTGTCTTAATGATTCCTTCCGTTATCTTTACCGAAGCTAATATTTCTTACTTATTGCCAGCTGCCTTATCTTTCTCTGGAGGACAAAGCTTTGGTGTTACCTTATCCAATGTTCAAGGCGATTTGAACCAATATCCATATCTTATCGTATCGGCTTCCGTTGTAATGGCCTTGATTATGATTTGCTTCAACCTATTCGGAAACGGTTTAAGGGATGCCTTTAACCCAAGTTTGAAAGGAGCGGATGAATAATATGAAATATCAAACAATCAATTATCCTTTTGAAACAGGGGAAAATCCCAATAATAAAGAAATTGTTTTATCGGTAAGGAATCTGGCAATTTCTTTTAAAACAGATGCAGGGTATGTTCATGCCGTAAGAGGGGTTTCCTTTGATTTATATAAGGGCGAGACTCTTTGCATAGTCGGAGAATCTGGCTCAGGGAAGTCTGTTACTAATAAAACCATTATGGGCATTCTTCCAAAAACTGCCCATATCGATTCTGGCTCTGTTTTATACGAAGGCGAAGATTTAACCAAGGTATCTGAAGACGAGTTCCATAAAATAAGGGGAACTAAAATTGGAATGATTTTCCAAGATCCTCTTTCTTCTCTTAACCCCATTATGAAAATTGGTAAGCAAATTACCGAAGTCATGCTTATTAATGGGAATCATTTAAAAAGTTATTTCAATGAACTCATAAATGAAGAATTCATTAAATTAAAAAATGATCAACGTATGCTTCGCCTTGAAAAAGATGAGACAAATCGAAAAATTGCTTCCATTAAAGCTGAGATAAAATCCTATAAAAAAGGAAAGAAAAAAGAAGAAATAGAACAATCTTTTATCGATTCTAAAAATAAGGAAATAAAGCAAATTTCTTTAGAAGGAAAAAATAAAGGCAAAGAGCTTTCTTTAATTATTGCAGAGGATAAAAAGGCTTTATCCAAAGCCAAAAAAGATGCAAGAAAGAAAGTAAACATTAAAAGAAAAGATATTTATTCAAGGCATTTTGCCGCTTTAAAACCTCTTTTTTCTAAATTTAGCAAATTTAGCGAATTCTATGATTCTTTCTTGCAAGAACATAGACGTTTCATTTCTGAACTTAGGGTTACCCATAAAGAAGCAAAGGATAGGGCTTTAAAGATAATGGCGGAAGTTGGCATCCCCGAGCCAGAAAGAAGATTTAATCAATATCCATTTGAATT
>DOQE01000129.1:0-4942 GCA_003512585.1 Bacillota bacterium
ATGCCCTTTATCCTCATATGACCGTATTTAATAACATGGCCTTTGGCTTAAAGATTCGTCACCTTCCAAAAGCCGAAATTAAAAGTAGGGTAGATGAAGCTGCTAAAATTCTTCAAATAGAACAATATCTAGACAGAAAGCCAAAAGCCTTATCGGGCGGCCAAAGGCAGCGTGTAGCCTTAGGAAGGGCCATTGTTAGAAATGCCAAGGTTTTCTTAATGGACGAGCCTCTTTCTAACCTTGATGCGAAGTTGCGTGTCCAGATGAGAAGCGAAATCGTCAAGCTTCATGAATCTTTAGGCGCGACTACAATTTATGTTACGCATGACCAAACCGAAGCTATGACCATGGCTACTAGAATAGTCGTCATGAAAGGTGGCTACATTCAACAAATCGGTACGCCAATCGAGATTTACGATCACCCAGCCAATTTGTTTGTTGCAACATTTATTGGCTCTCCGGCCATGAATGTTTTGCAAGGCGTTTATGATAATGGCAAGATTAGCTTAAACGATGGCAAGGTTATCATTCCGTTGCCAAGAGGCACCAAAACCGCCCATGATGAATTCTATAAAAAGCAAATCGAAGAAACCAATACCAAGATTGCCTCTTTAGAAGAAGAGTTATCTGCCAAGGAAAAATGGGATCAATTGCTCTCCGATAGAATTGAAAAATTAAGAAGCAATGTCGAAAAATACGAAGCTGCCTTAAAAGGGCCACATGAAGTCGCCTATGGCATCCGCCCTGAAGATATCCATGATATCTCCGATGGCAGCGAAGGTCTTACCGAGCCAGTTGAATTATTGGTAAATGTTGCCGAACTTCTTGGCCATGAATATTATATCCATACCGATTTTGGCGGAGTGGATATGATTGCTAAGATTCCTTTGTCTAAACCAATCCACAACGGAGACATGATAAAGTTAGGATTCGATGCTAAAAAAGCCCATATCTTCGATACTACTTCTACAAAACGTATATTCTAAAATCTTCAAAAGCCTAATAGAAATTATTTAGGCTTTTTTGTAGCCTTTATTCTAGTTAACCTCCTACTTAATAGTAAGGAGGTTTTTTATGAATGAAGAAATAAAAAAAGGAAGTAAAATCATTTCTATTTGTCTAGGCATAGCCTTTCTTATACTTGGGCTATATGCCTATTTTACAAAAAACGATTTCTTTGCCTGTGGCTTATCTATCTTACTTGGACTTTCTTTTTCTAGTTTTGGCATAATCTTATCAAAACTAGATTTAACGAAAGAAAAAGAACATCTAATTGAAGGGGAAGTAGAGGAAGAAGGTTTATAAATTCATTCTTTGCTTGATTCTTCCTTTTTCTAAAGGCAAATAGATAACAATAGAAACTATCGAAGCAAGAAGAGCTTGCAGCAAATCAAAGCAAGAACTTAGCAAAGAGCCGTATCCATATAAATATATATAGCTGCATAAGTAGACCAAAACCATTATAGACGAGCCAAGAAAGGGGGCGATAAATCTAATAGTTTTCCTTTTGCTTAATACTTTGAATAATATTCCACTTACCAAACACATCAAGCCTTTTGCAAGTAATGTCCAAGGGACAAAATAAGCTGAACCTAAAAAAATGTCAGATAAAGATCCTCCTAGCATTCCAACTAGCATCCCGTCTATTGGACCTATTAATAAGGAAATAAGCAGGCTAATGCAATCACCTACATTAAAATAGCCTTGTCCGCCCGCATAAGGAATTTGCAAAAAGGAAGTACAGACAAAGCATAAAGAAGAAAATACCCCGACCAGGCACATTCTTAAAATAATGCTTCTGGTTGAGGAATAATTATTTTTCCTTATTTTTTCTTCCATAATCCTTGCTTATTCTTTTATTGCTTTGAAAACTTGTTTTTCCATTTGGTTTATATTTATTAAATTTATTTTTCCTAAATTTAGAATTTCTATTTTTTGAAAACGATTTTCCGTTTTTCCCTTCGTATCGTTTTTCCTTATTCTCTTTCCTATCAAATTTTTTATTTTTATCAATTATCCTTTTATAATTTTTGTTACCATCAAATTTTTTAGTAGGTTTAGGTGCTTCTTTTTCCATTTCTTCTTCTTTTCTTTTTTCAATGGAAAGAGCTAGACGTTGTCTTTCTTCTTCCTTTAATTTATTTAAGAACTCAACGCCCTCTTCTTCGTTTAAGACCTTGATTCCTTTTCTTCTTAAAAAAGAAGTGGTGATTCCTTCGCCATCTACAATTTTGCCCTTAAAATTCCCATCATGGACTTTATGGACTCCACAAGAAGGGGAATTCTCTTTTAAAATGGCTATTTTTATGCCTAAATAAGAGCAAATGTTATAGGCTTTCTCGGCTCCTTTATAAAATGAAGACGTAACGTCTTTTCCTTTGCTATTCTTAACTTGACCTCTTTTGATTTCGGAAGGATCTCTAGGCGTTGATAAACCTCCTTCGACTTCCGGACAAAAAGGGACTAAGTCAAAATAAGAAGAAAGGTCCAATAAACTTTCGATAAGGTTATCCTTCCCGTCATAACGGCATTTACTGCCTACTAAACAAGCTGAAATCAATAATTTTTCCATAAACGCATAAATGATAATGAAACTACGCCTATAAATAAAGGAAAAGGAATTATAATTATTATATGGATTTAAAAAGTTTGCATTACCTTGGAAAGGAATACAAAGTCGAAATTAGAAGAAAAAGTGGATTAAAAAACATTTATTATCGGCTGAATGGCTCTTCCATTTTAAAAATTTCTTCTCCTTATTTTGTTTCTAACGAATATATTCTCTCTTCCGCTATGAAAATGATGCCTAAAATTTTAAATCGTTACAAAATCAACGAGGAAAAAGATAGCGAAGAGAATTCTTATTACCTTGGTGAAAAGGTTTTTATTGGCAAGAAGAAAGAAGAAGTGGAGAATTTTTTTAAATCAAACTGTTTGGATTTAATTGTCTCTAGGGTTAGGTTTTATGAAAAAATTATGAACGTAGCTCCCGCCTATAATGTCAAAATAAGAAATATGTCCAGCCGTTATGGAGTAAATTCAAGAAGGACTTATACTTTGACTTTTGCCTCGACTTTATTTCATTATCCCTTGGAAATAATCGATTCCGTCGTAATCCATGAATTGGCTCATCATTTTGTTTTCGACCATTCATCTAGTTTTTATGATATCGTTTATAGATTCATTGACAAAAAAGAATACAAATACCTACATAAATTATTAAAGGAAAGAAAATATGATAGATCAAATCTGCTCCAAGGATAATAAATCGGTGAAAAGATATAAAAGCATTGCAACTAGCGGCGACCCTTTCTATTTTACTATCGAGGGTTTTCATCTTCTTGAAATGGCTATGCAAGAGGGCTGCCTTGAAGAGATTTTTGTAACTGAAAATAAAGCTTACAAAGCTAGTAAAATTCATATTTGTCCCTATTCTTTAATAAAAAGTATGTCTACTTCCGTTAATCCAGAACCTGTATTGGGCATTTGCAAAAAAAGAGGCAGTCAATTATTTTCTTCAAATAAGGCCTTGCTTTTAGACAGGGTTCAAGACCCAGGGAATGTCGGGACTTTATTAAGGAGTGCTCTTTCTTTTGGCTATTGCGATATATATTGCCTAGAAGGAACGTGTTCTATCTATAATCCAAAGGCGGTTTCTTCTAGCCAGGGGGCGATTCTAAAGCTTAATGCTTTCGAAAGATTAAAGGCTAGGGACATCTTTCCCTTGCTTAAGGAAAAAGGCTATAAAATTTATGGATCGGCTTTAAGAAATTCCATAGACATAGAAGAAATTGCTAGTTTAAGGGGAAAATTTGTCCTTTGTTTAGGGAACGAGGGCAAGGGAATGAAGGAAGAAAATTTGGCAATGTGTGATTCTTCCTTCTACATTAAAATAAGCAACATCGATAGTTTAAACGTTGGTGTAGCCGGGTCTATTTTGATGTATGAACTAAACAAAAAATGGACACTTTAACGAAATTGACTTTTTTCCTTTTCTCTAACTTGATACCTTGGGATTGACGATTATAATGAATTCATGGAAATGAAAAATTTAAAATTAATACCTTTAGTTTTTGCTACTTTGACTTTAGCGGCCTGTGATTCTAATAAAGATAATGATGAAGTTAAACCGGAAGAAGCCTTTGCATCTGCAAGCAAAGCCGCCAAAAAGACTTCTGAATCCGATCATGCTCAAATAAAAACAAAAGAAGATGGGACTTTGTTTGGCCAAGGTGGGGTGGAAATTAAAAATGAAGATTCCACCTGGAACTATTTTGATTTAAAAATATCTCAGCTTCCCATCGATTTTAGATTCTCAGGTTACTCCAATAAAGACGCCTCTAGTTTAAATGCTTCCTTACTAAGCCAAGGAGATGAAAACTCGGCTGGGGCAACCATTAAACTAAATACTGATTATGATATTGGTTCTGCTTCTACATTTGTTCCTACCTCCATTAGTGATTTATCGTTTGCTACTTATTTAGAGCAGGGAACTTTATATGTTGATAGTTCCGATAGCGATCTTGCTTTATATCGAGTTGCCATTTCTTCTTTAATAAGTAGTTTAACTGGCAATACATATTCTTTGCCTCAAAAGGGAAAAATTAGTTTATCGGAAGATGGTTTAACTAGTTTTAATAACTTGATCAATGACATAAACGTTGATATTTCTTCTTTGGAAAAACTATATGCCGATGTTCCTTCTGTGTTTGGCTTTAAGAATAATGAAATAAAAATAGAGACTAACGACAAAAATGAATTCAAGTCTTATTTAAAGGCTGTATATAATCGTGTTGAAGAAGAGATGGCGGATGAAGAAAAAAGTAGTGCCGCCTCCATTGAAGAAGAATTTTTCAATCATTATGATGTCTATCTAGATAATTCAACCTTCAATAAATTTTCTACTTCAATTTATTTTGATGAAAATGGTTTAACCGGAGTC
>DOQE01000129.1:4962-6894 GCA_003512585.1 Bacillota bacterium
AATCAAGCTTATCTATCTCCGATTTTGACCATGACGGCATTGTTGCTTCTTTACCGGAGGAACAAGTGATACTGCATGGTAATCTTTCTTATAGCGCGGATTTCGCCTTCGCTTATGATGAAAGTGTTTTGCCTTTATCTCCATTGGATAAAGATAAATATCAAGAAATTGAAATTCCTGACATCGATATTAATGGTGAGATTACTGCATCAAATTAAAACATTACCTAGTTTAGCCCTCATTTACTAGAGGGCTTTCTTTTCTTTATTTATTTTTGTTAGTAGATTAGAATATATAGGCCTAGCGATAGGAAGTAGTAATAGAGAAAAGCTAATTTAAAGGGACAGGGAGATAGTGAGACCCCCTGAATTAACTTCTATGAATTCACCCTTGAAGGCGACTAGGAAACTAGCCCGTAATCCTGCGTTAAAGGAAATAAAGAGCCTTTTAGCTAATAAAAGGAAAAAGGATGGCACCGCGGATTATTTCGTTCCTATGGATGCCTTTTTTATTTTTGGAGAAAAAATATGGATGATTTGGATTCAATTTCCATTCAAGCAAATGAATGCTTAGACAATTGCAAAGATCAAAACGAACTCGATGATTTCTTTTCGACTTATCTTTCAAAAAAAGGAAAAGTCTCTTCCTTGATGTCTTTAATGAAAGATATTGCCAAAGAGAAAAAGGCTGCCTTTGGAAGCAAAGTAAATAATTTAAAAAAAGAGTTAAATGAAAAATATAGCCAAAAGAAAGAACAATTCGAAAAAGAAATCCTAAATAAAAAATTAAAGGAAGAAACCATAGACATTTCTTTGCCAGGAAGAGAAGTAAGACCCGGAAGAGTAAATCCATATTATTTAATAATAGATGAAGTTACCGATATTTTTCTTGGCATGGGATATAGTTTGGCCGAAGGTAGAGATATAGAAACAGACGAATATAATTTCGAACTCTTAAATGTTCCTAAAGACCATCCGGCTAGAGATATGCAAGATACTTTCTATTTTAATTCCAATTTGCTGTTACGTACCCAAACTAGTGCTGCCCAAGCCCATGAAATGAAAAATAAAGAAATTAAGACTCCTATTAAAATCATTTGTCCTGGCAAAGCTTATAGAAGGGATGATGATGACATGACCCATTCCCATCAATTTGCCCAGATAGAAGGCTTGGTAGTAGATAAAAATATATCAATTGCCAATTTAAAAGCTACTTTGGAATTATTTGCCAAAAAAATGTTTGGCGAAAAAAGGGAAATAAGGCTTAGGTCTTCCTATTTCCCATTTACCGAGCCTAGCGTTGAAGTTGATGTTTCTTGCTTTTCTTGCCAAGGAAAGGGATGTTCATTATGTAAGAACACCGGTTGGATAGAAATATTAGGAGCGGGTATGGTCAATCCTAAAGTTTTAAAGATGTGTGGCTATGACCCGGAAATTTGGTCTGGGTTTGCCTTTGGGGTAGGTGTAGAAAGAGTTGCAATGCTAAGATACGGCATAGATGACATTAGAAGATTCTACCAAAACGATATTAGGTTCTTATCTCCATTTAAGATGAAATGAGGTTTGTTTATGAAATTGTCATTTAATTATTTAAGTAAACACGTCGATTTAGAAGGCATTAGTGTTAAAGAAGTAGCTGATAAGCTTACTTTTTCCGGGGCTGAAGTAGAAGGGATTGAGCATTTAGCTTGCGGGAGCAATCTAGTGATAGGGGAGATAAAAAGTTGCATTCCTCACCCAGATTCCGACCATCTTCATATTTTAAATGTCTACGAGGGTGAAAAATATGGAACCCACCAAATAGTATGCGGGGCAAAAAATGCCAGAGTCGGGCTAAAAGTAATCGTAGCTAGAGATGGAGCCAAGTTAAAAGAGGTTGAAATTAAGCCTTCTACCATAAGAGGGGTTTTTAGCGATGGCATGTGCTGCTCCC
>DOQE01000098.1:0-4313 GCA_003512585.1 Bacillota bacterium
TTGCCCGGCATAACGTTAATAGTCTTGATTTTAACCAACGATTTTCATCAAAAAGCCTTTTCTTTTAATTCCGATTTTTCTTTTTTTATAGTCAATATAAGCATCAAATTGTTTACTATTTAGCGATTGCTTGGATAATTTTGATGACTTTTGTTTATTTATTGACTTTGTTTTTTAAATGTTCCATTAATGCTTACAAAAAGAAAATATGGATTCCTTTATTGACTTTTATTTTTTGTGTTTTAGTTTGTGTTCTTTGTTTTGTTTTTAATACTTCGTCTTATAAAATGCCTGAATTAATGTCTTTTTCCTTTATATTAATTTTCGAAAGTTGCATAAGGATTGGTTTAATCTCATCTAATGAAAACTATGATTATTATTTTAAAAAAAGCTACACGTCTTCATTAATTACGGATAAAAATTTAAATATTATTCATTCTTCCGCCTCGTTTTCAATTGAAAAAGATCTCTTGTGCAAGGCCTTGAAAAATAAAGTGTTTTTAAATAAAAATAAGATTTTATTTTCTAAGCCAATTTCTGGCGGTTTTGTTTTTTATGTAAAGGATATTAAGGATATTAATGAGCTTAAAGAAAAATTATTGGATATAAAAAAGACTTTAAATGATGAGAAAGAACTTTTGCTTTATGAAAACGAAATAAAGGAAAAAGAGGCTGATGTTAAGCAAAAGAATCATTTATATGACTCGATTAACGAGGCGATTAAAAACGAACTTTTTCAAGCAAAAAAATGCATCAATGACATTAAAGAAAACAAATTGGATTATAAAAAAGGGTTACGTCTTGCCTCGATTTTTTATGCTATATAAAAAGACGAAGCAATTTAGAAATAATCAAGGATTATAAAGATAAAATTGATATAAATGAGGTTGTATATTCTTTTAATGAGTTATTTTCCTATCTAGAAAGTTTTGGGATAAAAACATTATTTACTTATCAATGCAACGCTTATTTAGCAAAAGAGGTTTGCATTGATTTATTAGAATTTTTCTTTCTATCCATCTCCGATTGCATTTTAGATATTAATGAACTTATCGTTAATTTAAGCATGACAAAAGATTCAATTCGACTTCGTTTGGCTTTTTTTGATAATAATAAGTGTTTTAAATTAAAGAAGAATTCACGTTTTAAGAAATTTAAAAAAGATGGGGGTTTGATTGAAGTTAAAGAGGAAGAAAATAATTTCTTTTTAAGCCTGTCTTTCTTTTTGGAGGCAAAAAAATGAACTTTTTATCCTTGCCTTTATTTTTTCAAACTCTCCTTTTAATTATCCTTTTGTTTCTTTTGCTGCTTAATTTATTAGATTTAATTTTAGGAATAAAAAGAAAGATTAGGATTCCATTTATTCTTTTAAATGGCTTGACTTTGGCTATTTCCTTTTTTGTTTTGTTGTTTTTAAAAGTGAGTTTAAGATGCCAAATCGATAACATTCCCGTTTCTCTATTTGTTGAGTTTTTAGCTATATGTCCCTTATGGATTTTGCTTTTACTTTTATTCTTGCTCCTTTTTGCTTCTCTTTCTGGATTTTTGTTTTTAAGAGTCTATACAAAATCAAAGCTAACTCCTAATTCCTTCAAAGAAAGTTTCGATAGCTTAGATTCTTTGATATGTTTTTGCCAAGACAATGGTTTGCCTTGCCTAGTTAATAAGAAAATGAATGATTTCCACATAGAAGTATTTCAATCTAGATTATTGAATGGAAACGACTTATGGGAAAATCTAGCAAAGGGAAAAATTAATGGTGAAGTTATTTCCCTTAATCAAGGCTATAACCCCATAATTAAATTAAAAACGGGTGAAATTTATTCTTTTAAGCGTTTTCTATATAAAAAAGAGGAGAAAACGATATTTGAAATAATCGGGAACGACGTGACTTCTTATTATTCGCTTTTAGAGGAGATAAAAGAGAAAAACGATTCTTTAAGAAGGCTGAACAAAAGGCTATTTGAGTATGGGGAAAAAATAAATCAATTAATTATTGAAAAAGAAATTTTGGAAGCTAAAAGAAAAGTGCATGATGATTTAGGGAAACTTTTGCTAGTTACTAAAAAAAGAATTGGAGAAGCAAAATTTCGATAAACAAAAACTATTGGTTACATGGAATAATTATTTGAATAATTTTTTATTGATGAAAGATAATAATTCTAATGATCCTTATTCGGAATTGTTTAAAGTAGGCAAACAAATAGGAGTAGATATTGATTACTCTGGGATTTATGTTTATTCAAAAGAAATTAGAAACATTATTGTATTATCAATTACCGAAACAATGATGAATGTTATAAGCCATGCGAAAGGAAGCAAACTATTTGTTAAAGTAAAAAAGAGAATGATGAAATTTCAATTAATATTAAAAATGATGGAATCCCGCCTAAAGAAGAAATTATAGAAGGTGGGGGATTATCAAATTTACGTTATTTGGTCGAAAAAAATAATGGTATCATGAATATTAAAAGTTTCCCGGAATTTGAATTGTCAATAATTATTTTTGAGGGTAGTAATAATGGACAATAAAAAATACAAAGTCTTGATAGTCGAAGATCAAGCAATGCCGCTTCAATTATTCGAACAAATCATTAATGATTCCGCTCGATACGAAGTGGCTTCTAAAACAAGTTGCGCTACTTTTGCATTGCCTATTTGCTTATCTAAATCCATTGATTTAATTCTAATGGATGTAGTAACGGCAAACGGCGCGAGTGGGCTAGAGGCTTCCGCAAAGATAAAAGAAAAATTCAAATCCATTAAAATTATCATCGTTACTAGCATGCCTGAATGTTCTTATATAAAAAGGGCAAGGCAGATTGGTGTCGATGGATTTTGGTATAAAGAGAATAATTCAAAATCTATTCTAGACGTAATGGATGATGTTATGTCTAATAAAAAAGTTTTCCCTGATAAGCTGCAAAGAACAAAAATAGGATCGGCCAATAGCGATGAATTTACTAATCGAGAATTAGAAATTCTTAGAGAAATGACCGGAGGCTATAGCAATCAAGAAATTGCCTCAAAATATGGAATTTCCCTTAATACAGTAAGAAATCATGTCGCTAACATGTTAAACAAAACCGGATTTAGAAATAGAATTGAACTGGCTGTCAGGGCAAGGGAATCCGGATTAGTTATCTTAGATAGAAATGAAGACGATATTTGATTTTTGAACATAATTTTCTTTTTGCATTAAAAATGATTTTATAGTCCGAATGGACTACTTTACTTCTTTTCATCTATGAGAAAATTAATCACACCTAAAGGAAATAAAAATGAAAAGAAAAACTTTACTACCCTTGATATCTTCTCTTCTAGCTCTAGGCTTGGTAGGCTGTGGGGAAGAGCCTTCTAGCGATGGAAACAATGAAAACCCTTCTTCATCAAGTCAAACAAGAATAGAATCAAGCGATTTAAATTCTAGTTGTTCTCATGAAGTGGAACTAAAAGATAATGAAATTTCTTTTAAAGAAGGAACTATATTTAGTAAAAGCTATGATGGAACTCCATTTTCTTTTTCTATTGACGATGTGATTTTAAAAGGAAATGGAAACGTTACATTTACCTACAAGGTAAAGGATTCTAGTGATGAAGCATATGCCGAAGAGGCCCCGAAAAGAGTCGGAAACTATACGGTTAAAGCTAGTGTGGAAGAAACCAATGAGTATAAAGCAATCGAAATTACAAAAGACTTTTCCATTACTGCTAAAAAAATAACTTCCTTAGACTCTTTGGAATTTCTATATTCAAAATCCGATTGTTTTACTATAAATAACAAAGAAGGCGCTTTAAGCAAATATGGCATTTTAGATGGAGATGAAGTGGAACTTAACTTTTATTTTGATTCTTCTAATGTCGGACAAACTTTAAACAATATTGATTTTGTTGATATTGGTGGCAAGGATGCCAACCAATATGATTTTAAAAACGTTAATGTCGACGCGAAAATCATAGCCAGGGTTCTTTCTTTGCCTGCAACTCTTTCTTTTTCTAGAAATGCTAGCGAAAAAAGAGTCGACGGTGTTTATAAATTTGGTTTAGATGACGGGCTTATCTTAGGAGAAGATGAAGTTTGGCTCATTAACAAAAATAGTTCTATCGATATTGAAAATCCAGGCACATATACATTGCATGGTTCCGATTTGGAAATTAGCAATCCTAATTATAAAGTCAATTTAAAAGACGATGATATAATAACTATAAACGTCGTCGATGACGAAGAATTTTATATGTCTATCAATGAAATTTTTTCAATTTCTGGAAAAGGAATCGTGTTTAGTGGCGTTATCAATAGAGGGACAATACAT
>DOQE01000098.1:4349-5232 GCA_003512585.1 Bacillota bacterium
GGATGTTTTGGAAATTGTAGATTTAGGAAAAGAAGTAACTGTCGTATCTATTGAATCTTTTAGAAAAGAATTAGACTCCGCTGCAAAAGGAACCGAAATTGGTATTTTAACAGATTTAACTTCCAAAGATGATATTTCTAGAGGCATGATACTTGCCAAAAAGAACACTTTGAAAAATTATTCTCATTTGAAAATGGATTTCCATTTTTTCAGCCAAGAAGAAGGAGGGGATAGAAAAGTCCCAATTATGAATGGATATAATCCAAATTTTCATTTCTATAAATATAAAGAGTCGAATCAATATAAATATGCAAAGAGTTTAGCGGGCAAAATCGTTATTTCTGACTCTACGGCAATTGCTCCTGGAGAAGACGCAAGCATTACTGTCTATTTAAATGAAGATATTCCTTTGGATTTAGGAATGGAAGTTTTAATAAAAGAGGGCAGCAATAAGGTGGTTGGCAAAGGCGTTATTACTTCTTTGGAAGATCACGATTCTTCTTTTGAAGCCTATGGTTTGTGCAATACTTGTGGAAAATTTAGGGGCGAAACAATCGATACTTTCGCTACCGAAAATAGAATACTTATTGATATCCCTTTGGAAAAAGGAAAAATAAATTATTACAAAGTCATAACTACATCTACCGATAGCAGCGGTAAAAAACCTTATTTTGTGTACAATGAAGATGAGTTGGAAGTCACCGTTTATGATTTAAGTGGAAACATAATTAATCTAGCAGAATACGATGAGTTTCCTGGCGGGACTCACTTTATTAAGGCAAAATGCAAAGTTGACGCTAGTAAAGAAGGCGATTACACTCAGATTCTAATTTCAGCTGATATAGCGTAACTTATTTAAATACTTAGACCCAGAAAAAATGAA
>DOQE01000026.1 GCA_003512585.1 Bacillota bacterium
CTTCCTTATTTTCTCTTCTTGCATTTACCGCTAATAAAGAAGTGGTAAGAGATTTGCCTACACCGCCTTTTCCTGAAACAACGGCAATTATTTTTTTAATTGTAGTATTTTGATGGGGTTTTAATTTTTCTATTTCTCTTTCATTGCAAGATTTATTACAACTAGAGCAATCATGATTGCAATCTGGCATTATTTTTCCTCCAATCGGTTTAATAAATAAAATATCAAAGTCTTTCTTGTTATTATTCCTAAAAATTCACCAGTAGGCGAAACGATTGGTAAGTAGTTTTGGTTAGCTACTAAAGTTGCTATTTCTTCTAGTGAAGAATCAATCCTGCTACTTATTATCAGCCTTTCTATTTCAATTGATGAAACGGGACTATTAAGCGATTTATCAATGGAATTTTCGTCCATTATCTTTTTTAACAAATCGTAGGAAGATAATGAATATAAATATCTTTCCGAACCTTTTTCTAAAACTGGAATCATCATGAAATGGCTCGATTTTATTCTTTCGTAGCATTCTTTCAAATTCATGTTGTTATAAAGGCAAGTTACTTTATTTTTTGATGTCAGCAAATCTTCTAATTTCATATTTAAATTATAAGTCTAAATAGATTTTTTTCATACGAAAATAGTCGCACTTGACAAAGGTGTTAGACTATTGGCATGTTAGAAGTATTTATTGATTCATTGCTTGATTCCTTAAAAATATTAGCCTTTGTCTTTGTCTTCCATTTTGTTTTTTCTTTTGTTGAAGATAAAGTTGCTTCTTTTTTAAAGGGAAAAAGAAAATTAGGACCCGTTGTTGGATCTATTTTTGGCTTAATTCCAGAATGTGGGACTTCTATAGTCGCTTCTTCTTTATATTTAAATGGTCATTTGACAATGGGAACCCTTATTGCGGTTTTTCTATCTTGTTCAGACGAAGCCTTGCCTATTTTGTTTTCTTCGTTTAATTCCACTTGGTATATGTCTTTTGTATTGATTGGATTAAAGCTAGGAATTGGTATTTCAATTGGCTTGGTAGTCGATTTGCTTTTTTATAAAAATGGAAAGAAGGTTGACGAGCATTTAAAAGAGTGCGAAAAAGAAATGGAAATCCATAAAGGTTGTTGCGGACATGAGATTGAAGGAGAGGAAAATAAGTGGAGGGAGCATCTTCTTCACCCTGTTTTGCATTCTTTAAAAGTATTTTGTTATGCCTTTGTTCTTTCTTTTTTGTTCGGAACGTTAGTCTATTATATCGGGGAAACAAATATTGAAAATTTCCTTACGAGCAATTTTGCCTTATCGCCTTTATTTGGCACTTTAATCGGATTGATACCGAATTGTGCTTCTTCAATTTTACTTAGCTCTTTATATATAGAAGGAGCGCTGCCTTTTGGGGCCTTATTATCTGGATTATTGGTTAATGCTGGACTTGGGATGTTATTTTTGTTTAAAAACAAGAAAAAGATAAAAGAGGCTTCGTTGATTCTTTCAATTTGCGTTACGGTTTCACTAGTCTTTGGTTATATCTTTCTTTACGTTTTTTAGATTCCTCTAGTTCCGGGGTAGATAGTTTTTATTCCTTCTTCCTTAAGAAAGAAATATACGATTCTTTCGGCGAATTCAATTGAATAATACATTGAATGGCCGGTAATTATTTTATTATCGACTACCGAGCCAACATTTTCATATATGCCCTTCCCTTTTTGAAAACCCGGAAAGCAGGTGTAGTGTTTATTATCTAAAAAACCATAATTGCCTAGGATGCTAGGGGCGGCGCAGATAGCGCTAATTAATTTATCGTGCTTATAAAACTTGAATAAAAGGTCTTTTAATTCCTCTGATTTTGATAAATTATCAACTCCAATTTTACCACCCGGTAAACAAATGAAGTCATAGTCTTCCTCGTTTATTTGGTTTAGTGTTTTCTTAACTTTTACTATTGTATTGTTTGATGAAACAATTTCTAATTTATTTAAGCCAACTAATTCCGATTCAATTTTTTTACTCCTTAATAAAATATCATGGGTCGCTAAAGCCTCGACGGTTTCAAATCCATCGGCTAGAACAATGATTCCTTTATACATAATCCCATTACCTCTTCTTCACTTGATTTTTTAACAATTATATTATAGCTTTAAATTTTCTTTCGACGTTCATAACAATATAATTTTCTAGTTCAATAAAACCATTAATCGGATACACGGGTTTAATTATTGGCTCTAAAATTAGCAAAACACATTGTTTGATTTTTATTTTTTTAGGAAAAAAATATAATTAAAAAGGAAATACTAATTTCAAATATGGCTAAATATAGAAAAAAATACGTAAATAGAAAGCATAGCTATCTTCGTTTTAATAGGACGGGCGAAGATATTGATATTCTTAATGAAAGAAAATATGAAAATGAAAAAAGCGGAGCTTTTTCCTCCGCTTATAAAGATAATATTGATGGGGCTTAATTCATTCCTTGCAAATATTTCTCTATGTAATCAAAAGCTTCTAGATTTTCGTTAACAGGACGAGTTTCATTTAATGGAAGATGAACTAGCAATGTTTTGCCATTTTAATTTAAGGATAAGAAATATATTTCATTGCAAACAAATCTTCCAGGATCGATAGCTACTCTAGAAGTGATTCCAACTGAAGCCAAATACTGTTCGATGCAAGAAGGATCTAGGGTAGTGGAAATACTTTTTGGAAGAGATTCATCGATTGCTTCATGCGTTTTTATCACTCCATCATT
>DOQE01000078.1:0-1480 GCA_003512585.1 Bacillota bacterium
GTGGATCTCCTGTTGAACTTCCTTTTGCAAATGAAGTAAGCGCAATCCTTAATATGTATTTACCAGGGCAGCGTGGCGGAGAGGCGACAAGAAAGTTGCTATTTGGAGAAAAAAATCCATGTGGCAAACTTGCTGAGACTTGGATAAAAAGTTATTTAGACGTGCCTTATGGAAANNACTTTTTCCAAAACTCAAGTCGAAGTATATAAAGAGAGTATCTTTGTGGGATATAGGTATTACCAAAGGGCAAATAAAGAGGTTGCTTTTCCATTTGGATTTGGGCTTTCATATACAAGCTTTGATTATTCTAATTATAAAATAGAAGAAAGCGATGATTTAATTATTGTTAAGGCAACAATTAAAAACATAGGAAATTGCTTCGGGGCAGAAGTAGTTGAACTTTATGTTAAGTCGCCTAAAACTAATATCTTTAAACCAGAAAAAGAACTACATGGGTTTACTAAAGTTTATTTAAAGCCGGGTGAAAGNNAAAAATATAACTATTAACTTTAGCAAAAAAGATTTGGCTTATTTCAATTTAAAAGAAAAGCGTTATATTGTCGAAAAGGGCGAATACGAAATACAGCTATGTTCGGATTGTCAAACCGTGAAATTAGCGAATACAATATCGATTGCAGGCGAGAATAATTCTTTTGTTTATGATAAAGATATTTTAGAGACCTATACAAATTCACCAGGTTCTATCTCCGATGAAGTCTTTGAAAAAATGAGTGGATTTAAAATACCTTCCCTTCCGCTTGCTAAGCCAATCACTCTTGAAAGCCGGTTTAGCGATTTAGAAAAAACATTTATTGGAAAAATCCTTCATAATGCCGTTTTATCCGTTGCTAAAAAAGATATGAAGAAAGCAAAAAAACTTAAAGAAGGAGTGGAACGTGACAACAAAATAAAAGGTGCCTTATTCTTAAAAAGGATTTTAGAAAGCAATTCAATAATTACTATGTCAATGTGCNNCGATAATTACGATGTCGATGTCCGCAGGGAAAAGTTGTCCGTATCACTTCGCGAAAGGGTTTGTCGATCTGGCAAACGGACATCTAATCAAGGGAATAAAGGATTTTTGTTCGCCGATAAAAACCTTACCCCTTCCAAAAAACCAAATTGATAACAATAAGGAGTAATTTATGAGCAAGACTAAATTATTGGACAATAAAATATTTGACAGTCGCATCCATTCGCAAAGCGTAACGGGCAAAGAGAAATGGCTTGGTTATCTTTTAGGACCCTGTGGCGCGCTTCTTTTAAATGCCGTTTTAGCGACTTATCTAAATGTCTACTATACCGATGTTTTAAATTTAACGGAGGTATGGGGTGGGGTTTTTCTTGTTGTGTTCCCGCTTGTTTCAAAAATAATAGACGCCGCCACGAATGTGCTTATGGGGTATATTATTGACCGGACGAAGACTAAACAAGGAAAAGCTCGTCCTTATCTATTGCTTTCTGCGCCCCTTATTGCTAT
>DOQE01000078.1:1488-2263 GCA_003512585.1 Bacillota bacterium
GCTATTACAGGCATACTTTTGTTTACTGTGCCAAAGGCAAGTGAAACAGTGCAAGTCATATGGGTCATGGTTTCGTATAATTTGTTTTATTCTTTTGCTTATACCATATATAACATGAGTCACAATCTTATGTGCCCTCTTTCGACAAGAAATACCATTCAACGTGGTGGGCTTTCGGTATTCAATCAAATTTCTACCATTATGATGAGTGGAATACTTGTTGCTTTAGTTTTCCCGATGGCTATTATGCCAATGCTTGGCGTAGATAAAACAAAGTGGATAGTAGTGATGGCTATTATTGCTACATTATCGCTTCCTTTAACGCTTCTTGAGTATTATTTTACGAAAGAGCGTGTTAGCGAAGAAGGTGAAGAAAAGGAAAACAAAATCCCTTTTTTGGTGCAACTGAAAGTAATTTTAACCGATAAATACATGCTTATAATGTTTGTCTATTTCTTTATTTATACGTTCGCTTCATCCTTAAAAAATCTTGGTCTAGTCTATTATTGCAATTATGTTTTGGGCAGTTATAACGATGGAATAACGCAAACGCTTGTATCCGTAGTTGGCGGTATTCCAATGGGTATAGGGATTTTTGCCGTATGGCCGCTTGCAAAAAAATTTGGCAAACGTAATGTCACGGTTGCAGGCTTTGTTCTTTATGCTTTGGGTTCTGCTATTTGTTGGGCTTTTCCAGAAAATATGATAATAGTGATAGTAGGGCAATTTATAAAAAACATTGGCGGTTTACCATGTGCTTATGTTTTTATGGCTC
>DOQE01000078.1:2275-5121 GCA_003512585.1 Bacillota bacterium
CATCTTGAGTGGAAAAGCGGCATCCGTTGCGATGGGACATCTATGTCAATTTATAACATCATTGCCGTTTCTACGGTTGGTGTGGCAACAAGCGTATTTAACGCAATGCTTTCTTCATCTGGATATATCGCTCCTGAGATTGTAGATGGGGTTACCTCTACTTTTGCCCAGCCTGAAGCCGTAAAAGACGTCATTACTTTTTCCTTTGTGGGTCTAGAGGCCATAACTGGCATCATCCTTGCCATATTGTTATTGTTTTTAAACGTTGAGAAGACTATTGCAAAAAAGCAAGCAAAGATACGTGAATATCAGCAAGCTCTTGCCAAAGCTAGGGGAGAAGAATGGGTTGCCCCTGAAATAAAGGCGGCAAAAGAGGAAGAAAAGTATTTACTTGAAAACGAGGAGGCTTTTGTTTCGGCGTTAAAGGTTAAATGCTATAAAAAAGGTTTGGACTTTGAAAAAGAACTTGCCATCCATAAACAAAAAATGAATGAAAAAGAATCTAAGAAAGAAAACAAAAAACGTCTTGCGGAAGAAAAAGAGGCGGATAGATTAAAACGTATAGAGACTAAAAAAGCCAATAAACTTGCTTCACTATCCGAAGAAAAACGTTTAAAGGTTGAACAAAAAGAAAGGGCCCGTGAAGAAAAAGAAGAACAAAAATGGCAAGATGAATTAAAGTTTGGTGAAGCCTATCGAGCCAAAATCCAAGCCAAGTTAGGGAATAGTAAATAGAAATAAAAAAATTTCATGGATATTTATTATCAATATAGGCGTTTCTATTCGTTTTGCTGACATTGACATAAATATTCAATCCATTTACTCAAAATTTTAATAATAATTTCTTAAAACATTCTTAAGCAAAAAAAGGAGAAATTTATGAAAGCGGTCTGTTTAAGAACGGAGTATCTAATTAATCCTATTGGAATAGATATTCAACATCCTCTTCTTTTATGGAATTGTGATACGGGGATAAAGCAAAAGGCGTATCGCATAATTGCTAAGTCTAAAGGGAATATAGTCTGGGATAGCGGGAAGGTTATTTCTTCATCTATGAGAGCTGAATACCCTCTTCCGCTTTCTTCACAGTCGCGAATTGAATGGAATGTTTTACTTTGGGATGAAAATGATATCGAGGGTGAAATTTCTTCAACCGCCTTTTTTGAAATGGGGCTTTTGAAAGCAAGTGATTTTACCGGTAAATGGATCAGTGGCAATTATCATGTAAACAAGAAAAAAAGATACCCCGTTGATTGTTTTAAAAAGCAATTTAATGTATCGCAGTTTAAAAAAGTTAGGCTATATATATCCGCATGCGGGCTTTATGAAGCAAAAATAAACAATAAACGCGTAGGGGATTTTATCCTTGCCCCGGGGCATAGCGATTATACAAAACGCATTCAGCTACAAACCTATGATGTTACCGATTTGTTAAATAGCGGAGAGAACGAAATGACGATTGAATTAGCCGATGGGTGGTATCGAGGGAGTTGTGGGGCTTGGGGAAGACGCAACCAATACGGAAAGCAAACCAAAGTGTATGCCCAACTTGAAATAATTGATGAATCCAATCAAAAGCTTATTGTCCATACCGATAAGAGTTGGAAGTGGTCTAATGATGGCCAAATCCGTTTTGCCGATAACAAAGATGGAGAAATTGTCGAGGCTTGGCGCCTTGCTTCTTATACTGGATTTGCAAAAGAAGCAAAATGCAGTATTAAGCCCGTATCCTCTAATAACGTTCCTATTATTGAACATGAAAGATTCTCCGTTAAAAAGGTTATTACTACCCCTAGCGGGGCTAAAGTTCTCGATTTTGGCCAAAACATTGCAGGTTATATTTCCTTTTCCTTAAGGGCAAAAAAAGGACAAAAAATTAAACTACGTTTTGGAGAAATGTTTGATAAAGAAGGCGAATTTAGTCAAAAAAATATTCAATGTGCCAATAAAAAACGTACAAAGGTCACTCCATTGCAACAGGTAGAGTATTATTGCAAAGAAGGACTTAATCAGTATAAGACGAAATTTGCCATTTTTGGTTTTCAATATGCTTTGATTGAAACGGATGTCGAATGGAAAAAGGAAGATTTTAATGTCATAGCTGTTTATTCTGACATGGAAGAAACTCTTTCTTTTAATAGCAGCAACCTATTATTGAATAAATTTGTAGAGGCAACACGGTGGTCGGCGAAAAATAATCATGCGGATGTTCCTACCGATTGCCCGACTAGAGAAAGGCATGGCTGGACCGGCGACGCGCAGATTTTCTTCGATACGGCCGCGTATTTATTTAATTACGTCCCATTTGCTAGAAAATATGTTTTCGATATGATAGACGGGCAAAGGAAAAATGGGAAATTTCGCCAAATCAATCCAAAGGGCGGTGTAGATTTCTATATGAATTTTATGGATGGCTCTGCTGGTTGGTCTGATGCCGGGGTTTTAATTCCATATCGACTTTATAAACGTTACGGAGATAAAAAGATACTTGAAAAAAGTTATGATGCAATGAAAAAATATGCCGAGTTCAAGATAAAAACTCTTGGCAAATGGTATCCAACTTCAATTAAGACTGGAATCGAAAGAAAATATAAAAAATATATTTCAAATTACGGTCAGTCATATGGAGAATGGGCTGAGCCTACTGAAGTTCATGTAACCAATTTTAAAGATTTTGCCTGCCCACATCCTGAAGAAACTACGGCATATATATTTTTTATGCTAAATGCGATGGTGGAGATAGCGGATGTATTAGATAAAAAAGAAGATAAAAACCGTTACCTTAAATATGCAAAAAAAGCCAAGATAGGCTATGGCAAGCTAATCGAATGTCCTAAATTTTCCCT
>DOQE01000078.1:5176-14175 GCA_003512585.1 Bacillota bacterium
CAAAACTAGTTCGCCCCTTATATATGAATTTATTAAACAAAGAGCAATCAGAATTTGCAAAGAATAGGCTTATTCGTGCTCTTGATGATTACTCTTGGCGGGTTGGAACGGGGTTTTTATCTACTCCATTTATTCTTTATGTTCTTGAAAGCATAGATGTGGAGTATGCGTTTAAATTATTAGAAAACGAAGAAATGCCGGGATGGCTTTTTATGACGAAAATGAACGCCAATACCATCTGGGAAAGTTGGGAAGGGACGAAGGCGCAAGGCGGAATTGCTTCTCTTGACCATTATTCTAAAGGTGCTGTATTGGAATGGGTCTTTTCGGAAATGTGTGGTATTAAAGTTACAGGCGAAAATAATTTTATTCTTGCTCCAAAAGTAGGTGGGAAATTTAGTTTTGCTAAATGTGAATATAAAAGTATTTATGGAAAAGTTTCCTCTAGTTGGAAAAAGGAAAACGGCAAAACAATTTATAAATTCGTAATTCCTGCCAATACCGAAGCTAGAGTAATTTTGCCAAATGTGGAAGAAACCCTTTCTTCAGGTGAATATGAATTTATAGTAGGCTAAATTAATCTTTAAGACTATTTAAATCCTTATTCTTTTTTATCAATTATAAAAACATAATTTCTTTCCATATTTAACCCCATTAAGAATCAATATAGTTTTAACTTGATCTAGAGATATTTGTTAACAATAAAGTATTTTATCTATTTTGATGTTAACGATAAATGAATCATTGTTTTAAAGAGTCTTAAAAATAAAAACATCGGAATATTTTTTATCCCGATGTTTAGATCTTAAATTTAAGTAAATTGCTTAAGCGCAGGTATAAGTAAATTCAATAGATGAAAAATTTATTGTAATGCTAGTTGATCCGGTTAAGGTGAATTTAAAGGCGAGGAATGTTCCTTCTCCCAAGCTCCAACTTCTGTTCGTTCCGGACCGAATAGACATGCTCGAACTATTTTGAAGATCAGCTGTCTTTTCTGTAAAAACTTCATTTGAACGATAAAATTGCACCGAGGGAACAGTTCCTCCTCCGATTCTACTAAATGTAGGTTTAACCGATGTCAAGTTTTGAATGGGATCTAAAGAGAATAGATAAGCTTGTGTGCTACTTGCTTTAAATACCATATCCAATCCATCTGAAGTGTTTGCAACCGGGCTTGAGACATTTCCCTTTCAATCGGCTGTAACTCTTCTAAAACGTATTGGATTACCTAACGTAGTATTAACGGTGAAAATTTCTTCATTCCATCCTGTCTTAAAAGCATCTGATGTGTCTTTATTAAGAGTAAGGGTATATTCATTTGTCTCATCTGCACCATTGACGTTACCAATGGTTGTGTTATTAAGCGCGTAGTTTGCACCTATTGTAGTTGCAAATAATAATGTTGCTCCAAGGCCGAAGATTGTTAATTTTGTTTGTTTTTTCATAATTTCCCCTTTCTAAGGCGAAAAAAATTGTAGCCTTGATATCATTATTTGCAATAACTATTTAAAAGAATATTTTGTTGTGAATTTGCTTTATTACTAGGAGAATAATTAACCATAATTTTTATGCTTTAGAAAATTTAGGAAAATTATTTTTTCATTAAATCTGCAAACGTAACTCCTCTTAAATAAGACAAGGCAAAATGAACTTTGTTTTTATAAGAGGGTCTTTATAAATAGTTTATTAATTTTTCTAAATATGTTGACAAGTAACCATTCGGTAACTAATATTTGGTGTTACCGATTGGTAACCATTTATAAAAGGAGTATAGTCATGGCAGAAAATACAAAAACAAAAATACTAGAAGTTGCTTTGGAATTATTTTCAAAGAATGGATATCTAGGTACTTCCATGAACGATATAGCAACTAAACTTAAAATTAGCAAACCTGCTTTATATAAACATTATTTAAATAAACATGAAATACTTGAATCTATCATTAAAAGCATGAACAAGATGGATAAAAAACGTGCCTTTGAATATGAAATGCCAGAAGTCAATCTTAAAGGCTTTGAAGATGCCTATTTAAAAACTCCACTAGAAAAGATAGAAGAATTTACCTTGGCGCAATTTTCTCATTGGACCAGGGAAGAGTTTCCTTCTAGATTTAGGAAAATGCTGACTATTGAGCAATATAAAGACATGGAAATGGCGAATTTATATCAACATTATCTATCCACGGGTCCCTTAAATTATATGACAAAGATATTTAGAAAAATGACAAATTCGGATATTAAAGCAATGCAACTAGCCTTAAATTTCTATGGACCTATTTATTTGCTTTATGGCGTTTATGATGCCTTAGACGATAAAGAAGCGGTTTTAAAAATGCTTAGAAACCATATTGACCATTTTATTGAAAACATGAAATCAAGTGGAGAAAGAAAATGATAGATGCAATCGTATATACTTCAAATACCGGTAGTGCTGCCTCATACGCAGATCTTTTATCAAAAGATACCTTTTTGCCTGCTTATTCTTTAAAGGAGGCTTTGAATGTTTTGCCAAGAAAAAGCAAAATTATTTATATTGGCTGGACTGCCGCTAGTAAAGTAAAAGGCTATAAAAAAGCTAAAAAAAGATATCAAATAGAAGCTATTTGTGCAGTGGGTCTAGGACAAAATGGATCTCAAATAGAAATTATTCGAAAAAAATCTTCTATTCCATCATTTATCCCCCTTTTTACCATGCAAGGAAATTTTAATGTTAAAAAGTTGCATGGATTGTATCGCCTTTTGATGAAAATTGTAGTTAGGATAAGCAGTAAATGCCTTTTAGCCAAAAAGGATAGGACAATAGAAGAAGACGATATGCTTGCTATGATGCTACATGGCGGAGAAAGGGTTAAAAAGGAAAATTTAGCCAAGATGTTAAATTGGTATAGAAATAATAGTAAAGAATAATTTTGCTCTTTTATCTATTTTTAGAAATAAATTAATAGATTTAGACTTATCAAAATAAATTGATTTTGAAATTGATGGGTTAGTTATTTATTAAATAGATTTTTTTAACGCGGAAGGAAATTATGGATGAAATTATATTTTGGAAATGTTGTTACTAGTATAACGACCCTTATGAATGTTGCTCTTCTTATATTTATTATTTATTGCATTTTTAATCATGCAAATATCACTTATTGGGGACGAAAAAGCCTGATGCTTTTGATTTTTGGCCTTGTGGTTTGCTGCTTTGCCGCTGCTCGAGATGGCTTAGACAAAACAATTCAAAACGCCATAGATTCTAGTTGCAAAAAGGGGTTATTTTCTTTAGTTAGCATCCCTACAATAATAGGTTGTATAGGCGCTTTGCTTATTATCGTTTCGGCTATTTTGACTTTATTTATAAAAAAAGAAAGCATGCGTGAGATATTTTTCTTTATTATGTCTAGCGGGGTCTTTTTAAAGATCATGACGATAGAAATAGCTAGGGTATTTTGTAGTTAAACAATAGAGTTATTTCTTTTTTGCTCTTTGAAAAGGTTATTGTACTTATTTAAAACCATTAAATATTAACCCCATGTATGCTTCTTTTTTAGAATTTTCCTTGTTTATTTTGACTCATTAATAATAAATAAAACCAATTTTCTTTTGTTTTATTCTAAATAGCAACTTTAATTCTTTATGTTAAAATTAAAACATGGATAAAAATAAAATCTTTATTCGTTTTTCTTCCTTTCTAGATAAGGCAACCCTTACTTCTTTTATTAAATATAATGCCTTAGATAGAAAAGATATCATTTTCTTTATAAGATGTTCTGACGCGGAATTTGTTTCTTTTTCTGGTTTTGAAAATATAGTTAAAGTCAATGATGACTTTGCTAATGATGTTGATGTGGAGCTTACCTTTAATGAAAATGAAAAAAATTGTTTAATTGGTTTTGATTTTAATAATAAGAAAACCAATTCCCTTGTTTTTCTTGATGAAAATATGGATTCCTTGACTTTAGAAACTTATTTAAAGGAAGCCTTGGCTTTATCTGCAATTTTTATAAATAATCTAAACGGGTATTATTCATTTAGTCATTGTTTGGAATCAAAAATAAATAGCAAGGATATTTTTATAGATATTAAAGAAGAAAATATCAAAGAACTATTTAAAAAGCAGGATTCATTTTTGCTTATTTCTTATAAAGATTTTTCTTTCCTTGAAAATGTTATAAACGGGTATTTGGATTCTTTTTCTAATTTGGATTCTCCTGGAATATTTTCTTCAATTGGCAGCTTCTTTTTTAAAAACTATATGCCAAGTAAACAAATTCCTCCCTTTTCTTCGTTAATGACGGATTATAGGGTTTTATTAGGAAAGAAAAACCTTACTATTTCCATTAGCAAGGACCTATCTTTTTCCAATTATCAAGATTTGTTTAACAAAGTAATGAATTTAATTAAAGCAAGGAAAGAAAATGTATAAGATTGTATTTGTCGATGACGAGGAAGGGGTTAGGGAACGCGCTTTAATGATGCTTGCTAAGTTAAGCAGCGATTTTTCTGTTGTCGGGGTATTTCAAAACGGTTACGATGCCTTGCTTAATATCCCTTCGTTAGAACCTGACATTGTTATTACGGATATAAAAATGCCCTTTATTTCCGGAATCGAGCTTATAAAAGAGGTAAAGATAGACTTGCCACTTACCCAATTTATTATCCTTTCTGGCTATGATTCTTTTGATTATGCCAAGGAAGCCATTACTTTAGGCGTCAATGAATATTTGACAAAACCCCTTGTATACGAGGAATTAAAAGATGCTCTAATTAAAGTCAAGGAAACCTTGGATAAACAAATTCAAAACGAACGTGACATTTCATTTTTAAAGGAACGCGTCCAATATTCTTTAAGATTGCTTCAAAACGAAGATTTGCAGAAACTAATTACAATTAAGGATATGAGGGAAAACTTTAAAGAGAAATTAGAAAAAGACAAGTTGGATTTATCTTATCCTTTTCAGTTGCTTCTTATTATTGATTCCGATATGGAAGACCCTCCTTATGAACAATTGGATTTTCTTCACCTTTCTACTAGACAAATATTTGAGGAGGCATTTACTGGTAAAATTCAATTTTATTCATTTCTTTACGATGAGCAATTTGTTGCATTGTTACTTTCAAACGATAAATTCGACGAGCAATCTCTTAGCAGGAAAATAAATGAGCTTCTTGCTAAGATTAAAAGAAATACATCTCTTTCTGTTTCGGCAGGTTTATCAGAATGCGTTGAGGGCATGGTTAATTATAGAAAAGTATATCGCCATGCCAAAAGAGCACTTGAGTTTAGAACCGTCATGGGCGGAGGATCTGTTCTTTCCTTTACCGATTTAGAACGGAATGAAAGTGGGGAAATAATTGGAAAAGTAGACGAGAACGAATACAAAAACATTTCTTATTTATTATCTTATGGCAAGCAAGAAAATGCCTTGGCCTCAATCGATAAGCTTATAAGTAGCATTTCCGACCCTTCTTTTAAGGATAGTTATTATTTTATTCTTTTGAATTTGATGGACTCTATCTTGAAGTCGTGTATCTCCTTAAAGGAGCTATATTCTCGTTTTAATTCCCAAATCGAATTAACGCAGGAACTTTATTCATTGAAGACTAAGCAAGCAACGATTAATTTTTTCCATTCCTTGGCTACTAAGGTTATGGAAATTAACAAAGAGAAGAGAATGGAAGGCTTAGAATCTTCGTTTGACCGCATTAAAAAATATATTGAGGCAAATTATGCCAATAGCAATCTCTCTATCGTTGATTTAGCCAATGAGCTTTCCTTTTCCATTAGTTATATAACTACGATTTTAAAAAGAAATGGGACAACTTTTACCAAAATGGTCACCAAAGAAAGAATGGAAAATGCTTTTCATTTATTAAATTCTACCGACGAAAGAATAGTATCGATTGCTAAAGAAGTTGGATATAGCGATCCATATTATTTTTCTCATTGTTTTAAAAAGTTTTATAAGGTAAGTCCGGATGAATTTAGGAAAAACAAAGAAAACAAATAGACATTTCGCTTTAAAAACAGAGTTATTTGTTACTACTTTTATTTTGATGTTGCTATTTGTCGCTGGCCTATTTACTTCCTTTATGGCTGTTTATTTTTCTTCAACCGAAGAGGTGTATCGCGATCAAGTTGCCTCAACTAGCGAAGAAACGATAAATAACTTCGAAATCTATATAGATAATGTCATTAATATTTCAAATTTGGTTGAGAAAAAGGTTAATTCCATTTCTTTATCTAGCGAAATAAAAGAAGATAAAAGTTATTTATATTTTGATGAACTAATGGATTTTTCTAACGAAATCCGTTTTGTTTCTCTTTATAAGGAAAGCGGGGAGCTATTTGCTAAGAATACTTATTATCATTCTTCTGAAAGCTTAGAATCCGTTTTATCTTCCAAATGGTTTAAAAATGCTAAAAATGAGCCTTTGGTTAATTCTTTTTCTAAGATTGAAGAAGGAAATTATTTTACCTTATCAAAGTTTATCAAAACCAATGAAGGCGATAATTACGTTTTGCGAATCCAATATTCCTTTGACAAAGTCATCTCCTTAATAAAAGGGTCTAATTTAGGCGAGGGCGGACACGTTCTTATTTACGATAAAAATTATGATATGGTCTATTCTTCAATTCCTAAGATTGATGAAAAAGAAATCTCATCAATAAAAAATATGGTAATAGGGCAAACTACCTTTTCCATTAACGATAGCACTTATTATTTGTATGTCTCGACCATTCAAAATACCGGTTGGAGGGTGGCTATCGCTAATAATTTTGATGCAATAGTCAATGCCAAAGAATCCATTATTATTATTTTCAGCGTTGAATGTGTTTCTTTCATTGTTGTCTTTTTATTGCTTATCTATTTAATAACGAATCAAATCACCAAACCTTTGGTGGCTTTAGAAAAAGAAATGGCAAAAGTGGAATCATTTGATTTTAAAGAAGCAACGAAAGAAAAAATAAGAGGTACAAAGGAAGTAATATCACTAAATCAGTCATATATTAAGATGCTTAAGCGAATCCAAGAATTGGCCGCTAGGCTAATTGAGGAAGAAAAAGAGCAAAACAAAGCCGAGCTTTTAGCCCTGCAAAATCAGATCAATCCCCATTTTCTTTATAATACGCTTGACTCAATTTTGCTGTTAATAGATAAAGGCGACAATGAAAATGCCGGGAAGATGATTGTCGCTTTATCTAGGTTTTTCCGTATCTCTATCTCCAGGGGGAAAAATATCATTCCCGTTACTTCCGAATTAGATCATGTAAATTATTATCTTAAAATCCAAAAAATGAGATTCAAGGACAATTTTGCCTATGAATTAAATTATGATAAAAACGAAATTGCCCCTTATTTTGTCATGAAATTAATCCTTCAACCAATTGTAGAAAACGCGATTGTCCATGGTATTGGGGAACATCCAAAAGAAAATGCCAAAATAACTATTCAAGCAAAAGTAATCGATCCCTATCTTATTTTTAAAATACATGACAATGGTTATGGCATTCTTCCTGAAAAGCAAAAAGAAATACTATCTTCATTTTTGGATAAAAATGTGCACGTCGGCGTAGGATTAAGCAATGTATATCATCGCATAAAACTGTTTTATGGTCCTAAAGCCGATATAAAAATAGAATCGAAAATGGATGTAGGGACAACAATAAGTATTTTATTGCCATTAGAAGGAGTAAAAAGCGATGAAGAAAAATAAATGGTTGGCTTTCATCTTCTTTCTTCTTTCTTTGACTTCTTGTTCTAGTAAGAAAGAGAATGTATCTATTTTTATTTATGATAACGAGGATACTTTTATCAATTCTTTATGCTCAAGGATAAATGAACGTTTCCAAAACGGTGGATATGAGGTCAATCAATACGATTCTTTTCGTTCCCAGACATTGCAAAATAAGAACCTTCTTGATGCACTAGAAAAAAAGAAAACAGACTTACTTCTAGTAAATCTAGTTGATCGGCTTTCTTCTTCCGTTTGCATGGAAAAGGCAACACAAACCAACACGCCTCTTATTTTCTTTAACCGCGAACCTTTGTCTTCTGACATGGCTAAGGTCTTAGAGAATAATGAAAATGTTTATTTCGTTGGAGCCAATCCTGAGGGAGAAGGAAGAAAACAGGCTGAGCTTTTGCTTTCATTGTTTACTGAAAACGGGGTTTTAAGAAAAGAATATGATAAAAACAATAATGGAAAAATAGACATTGTTCTTTTAAAAGGTGAAATAGGGAATCAGGATAGTGAAAAAAGAAGTGAGGCCTTAATATCGACGTTAACTAAAAGCGGCACCCCTTTTTCCATCATTGATTCTTCTTATTGCGATTGGCAAAAAGAAAAGGCGAAAATTGCCATGGAAGAAATTGCAAAAAAACATCTTTCCGATATCGAAATCATTGTATCCAATAACGATGACATGGCTTTAGGCGCCATCGATTATTGTTTGGAAAATAACATTTTTGAAAAAGGAAAAGAAAAACAAGCTTTTCCCATGATTTCAGTTGATGGAACAAAAACGGCCCTTCAATATATTAAAGACGGATTGCTTTATGCTACGGTAAAAAACGATGAGGTAAAGCAAAGCAAGGCCATATATGAAATTGGACTTGGTTTATTGAAAAACAAGAAGATCGACTCTTCTTTTCCTTACCAAATACAAAATAATCATTCCATATATATAGATGGTGAAGTCATTACTAAAGAAAACGTCTTCACTTACGATGATATAAATTAAGTTGTGTGTTTTTTTCAAAATCTGTGTGTTTTTTTCCATTTTCGATAAAAGCGCTTTCTTTTAATATGTAAGCGCTTACTTACCAGTCATAAGCACGGTAATTAATCAAAAAAACGGAATAAAAGGAGGAAAAAATGAAAAAGAAATTTATTCCATTGCTTTCATTGCTTACCCTTGGAGGCACTTTAGCATCTTGCGGCAATTCCAATAACGCTTGGGAATGGAAGACCGCCATTGCCGATGGAGAATTAGGCTATGTAATTTTG